>JAAENP010000148.1 GCA_024224155.1 bacterium | reverse complement strand
GTGGGAGCGCAGCATCTCGGTGACCCGCAGCACCAGGTCGGTGGCGGTCGCGCCTTCGGGCATCTCGCCCGAGAGGTGGAAGCCCACCACCTGGGGGATCAGCATCGAGATCGGTTGGCCGAGCATGGCGGCCTCGGCTTCGATGCCGCCGACGCCCCAGCCCAGGACGCCGAGGCCGTTGATCATGGTGGTGTGGGAGTCGGTCCCCACCAGGGTGTCGGGGTAGGCGAACGGCACCTCGCCCTCCCCGGTCATCGTCCCCCGCGCCAGGTACTCGAGATTGACCTGGTGGACGATGCCGGTGGCCGGCGGCACGACTTTGAAGTTGTCGAACGCGCCCTGGCCCCAGCGCAGGAAGGCGTAGCGCTCGAAGTTGCGCTCGAACTCGCGCTCGGCGTTGATCAAAAGCGCCGCCTTCGAGCCGTATTCGTCGACCTGCACCGAGTGGTCGATCACCAGCTCGACGGGCTGCAGCGGGTTGATCTTGCCGGCGTCGCCGCCCATCGCGACCATGGCGTCGCGCATCGCCGCCAGATCCACCACCGCCGGCACGCCGGTGAAGTCCTGGAGCAGCACGCGTGCCGGCATGAAAGCGATTTCGACGCTGGGCACCGCGTCGGGCTGCCAGCCGATGATCGCCTCGATGTCGGAAGCGGTGACGTCGGCGCCGTTCTCGCGCCGCAGCAGATTCTCGAGCAGGATGCGGGTGGCGTAGGGCAGGCGGCCGACCTGGTGGCCCTGGGCGTCGAGGGCTTCGAGACTGGCGATGCGCAGCCCGCGGTCTCCGATCCGGATTGTCTTGAGCGTAGAGAAACTATCTTTCATGGGAGACTCGCCCCTTCTGTTTTATCGAGAATGCTGATTTGCGGAGGCTGCCCTCCTGCGGCAAGACAGGACATGAGTGTATCTCAAGAACGTCCTCGCGGACTCGGACGGTCTGCTAGTATGGAACGATGAGCGAGGCGGACGACCTTCAGACCCCGATTCTCCTGCTCGCGATGCCGCAGGTGATGGATCCGTTCTTCTACAAGAGCGTCGTCCTGCTGCTCCAGCATCAGAAGGAGGGTAGCCACGGATTCATCGTCAACCGGCCCACGGGCGTGAAGATCGCCGAGATCCTCGAGGATCTGGAGATCCCGTGGCTGGGGGACGAAGGCTCCCTGGCGTTCTTCGGCGGGCCGGTTCAGCCTCAGCTCGGCACTCTGCTGTTCAACTCCGAAAAAGACGACGAGGAGCGGTTGGAGATCTGCCCCGGAGTCGCGCTGACCCAGCACCTCGGCGATCTCGAGAGCCTCGCCGGGGAACCGCCGGCATCGTTCCGGCTGCTCCTGGGTTACGCCGGCTGGGGTGACGGGCAACTCGTCCAGGAGATCCTGCGCAACGACTGCATTACCGCTCCGGTCCGCACCGACCTTCTGTTCTGTGACGAT
>JAAENP010000147.1 GCA_024224155.1 bacterium | reverse complement strand
TCCTAGGACGCCATTTCGGCTTCTCCAGAGTTCATCTTGCTGACATCACCACGGACGAGATCAACCGACGGATTGCACGGCTTAAGGACACCCCGTCAGAGCAAAACCATGCGTTTGTGGCGGTCCGCGTATTTCTGCGATGGTGTGTGAGGAATCACTACCTCGATCGTTCCCCACTTGAAGCGCAACAGCTACCAGCGCGAACCCGAAGTCGCGAACGTGTTCTCACCGCCCATGAACTAGGAGCAGTCTATCGGAGGGCACTGGCTTACCCATTTCCGTATGGTGGCATCGTCACACTGCTCATTCTCACCGGCCAGCGACGCGGAGAGATTGGTGCGCTCCAATGGTCATGGATCAAGGAGGGCACCATCACGCTTCCCGGCTCAATCACCAAAAACAAGCAAACGCACACTTTCCCACTTGGATCGTTTGCGAAATCTATTGTCGAAACCATCCCCGAAGCGGGTCCCTATCTCTTTCCCGCTGCCCGCTCGCATATTCGCGGCAAACGCACGACACACTTCAACGGCTGGGCCAAGGCCAAACCGCTCTTTAACAAGGGGTTGGAAATCGAACCGTTCACGTTGCACGACCTTAGGCGAACCTTTAGCTCCCACCTTGCTGCTTTGGGCGTGCCGCTCCATGTCATGTCAACGGCGGAGCAAAAAGGGGCCAAGTGGCGGCGTGAGATTGGGCCGCTCGGTGTTTGAGGCTTGTCCCGTAGTCGACGGGAGGGACCCGCGCGCGGCGCGGTGTGCCCCTCATACGGTTGACGCTGCGGTGCGCGTGGGAGGGACCTGTGGCCCACGGGGGCAAGCGGCGCTCGGTGGTCGGGTCAGCCGGCGGCCGGCTTCCGTTGTCCGCGGCTTTGATTGAGCCGGTAACTCTCGCCGTTCATCTCGAGGATCTGGACGTGGTGTGTGAGGCGGTCGAGAAGCGCACCTGTGAGCCGTTCTGATCCGAACACCTCGGTCCATTCGTCGAACGGCAGGTTGCTGGTTACCAGTGTCGAGCCGCGCTCGTAGCGCTGGCTGAAAACCTCGAACAGGAGCTCGGCGCCGGTCTTTGACAGGGGCACGAAGCCGAGTTCGTCGATGATCAGGAGTTTGTAGCCCGCGAGCCTCTTCTGGAACCGGAGGAGCTGTTTGTCGTCGCGCGCCTCCATGAGTTCGTGCACCAGCGCGGCGGCCGTGGTGAAGCCGACACCGAGGCCCTTCTGACAGGCAGCAAGACCGAGGCCGAGAGCGATGTGGGTCTTGCCGGTGCCGCTGTTGCCCAGCGCAATCACGTTGTCACGGCGCTCGACGTACTCGCAACGGGCAAGCTCGAGCACCAGGGTCTTGTTGAGCGAGGGGATGGCCTTGAAGTTGAAGCTGTCCAGGCTCTTGACCACGGGGAAGCGGGCGGCCTTGATCCGCCGCTCGACCATACGGCGCTCGCGGTCGATCAGCTCGAGCTCGGCGAGGCGATGGAGATAGCGCACGTGATCGACGCCGTCCGCGGCGCATTGCCGAGCGAGCTTGCCGTACTCGCGCAGGAACGTTGGCAGCTTGAGCTTCTTGAGGTGATGCTCCAGCAGCACCTGTGGCGTGTCGGTCATTGGCCGCCGGCACCCGACAACAGACGCATGTAGTTCCCGGCCGACGTCGTTGCGACCGTGGCCCTTGGAAGATAGGGATAGAGATCGAGATCAAGCCGTGGCGGCCGGCGTTCGATGCGGCACAGCACCAGGTGCTTGACGGCGTCGAAGCCGATCGCGCCGAGCTTCAGGGCATCGCGGACCGCCGCTTCGACATCGGCGTGCCGGAAGGTCTCCATGAGACGTAGCACCTGGACGTACTCGCGCTTGCCCGGCTTGCCCATGCGGGCTTCCATCAGGCGGCGCAGCGTGGCGAACACCTCGGGCAGATCCCAGCCTTGGAGCGGCGCGGCCTGGTCCAGCGCGCCGATCTTCTGCTCGATCAGCGGCAGGTAATGCAGCGGATCGAACACCAGGTCCTCACGTTCGTAAGAGCGCCGGTGCCGCGCGATCGTCTCCGCGCCGCAGCTGATGACCACATCGCCGACATAACCGCGGATCAGCACCTCGCGGTGGCCATAGGCGACGGGAACGGAGTAGTCGTTGCTCTTGTAGCGCACCAGCGATAGCGAGCTCACCCGGCCGGGTCGCCGGTCGCACGCGTCATAGGGTGGCGGCATCAACGCCAGGAACGCGGCGCGATCGCGCGCGAGCCGTTCGCCGATCGTCTCCGTGTGGCGACGCAGCCGATCGTCGAGGCGGCGACGGCAGTGTTCCTCGAGCCGGGCGTTTAGCGTCTCGAAGCTCTCCGCATGAGGCATCGGCACCAGGAAGTTGCGGCGCGCAAAGCCGACCAGCCCCTCGACCTTGCCCTTGTCATTCCCCTTGCCCGGGCGACCGAAGCGATCCTCGAACAAATAATGTGACTGGAGTTCGCTGAAGACCCGGGTGCGCTGCCGCGTGCCGTCGCCAAGGATCCGCGCCACCGCCAGCGTCGTGTTATCGTACAAGATCGAACGGGGAATCCCGCCGAAAAAGGCGATCGCCGCCACGTGGCCGTCGCAGAAAGCCTCGGATGTCTCCGCCGGGTAGGCCTTCACGAAGCACGCATCGCTGTGCGGCAGATCGAAGGCGAAGAAGTGCGCCTTGCACATCACCCCGCCGATCACCGCCAGCGCCTCGCCGAAGTCCACCTGGGCGTGGCCGGGCGAATGGGCCAGCGGCACGAACATCTCGCGCGTCCGGGAACGCCGCTCACGCACGTAGTCCTTCACGATCGTGTAGCCGCCGGTAAATCCGTGCTCGTCTCGCAGCCGCTCGAAGAGCCGCTTCGCCGTGTGACGCTGCTTGCGGTGCGCTCCACGATCCTCCTCGAGGATCCGGTCGATGATCCCTGTGAACCCATCCAGCTTGGGACGACGGGGCGGACCACTCCGCCGGTATCCAGGAGGCACCGAGAACGCCAGCATCTTGGCGACCGTCTTGCGGTCGATCCCAAACTCTCGCGCCGCTTCCCGATGACTAAGCCCGTCAACTCGGCATGCGCGCCGAACCCGCGCGTAAAGCTCCACCCCGTACATCCCCCCGCCTTCGATTCAATACTTCCAAATCGAAGGCTACAGGCGGCCCAATCTTGCGCCGCCGCAGCCAGACCAAACCGGCCGCTTCAGTGGGGGATTATTGCGCCGCCGTTCTCAGAGCACCCGGATTTTGCGCTCCGGAAAATACTGCTGTCCGGCAGCCTCGCCAAAGGTACGGCCCTGAAATCGATCAGCGACGTTGACATGGGCTGCTATGTCTCGGCGGATTCCGCGCCGGGCCAGGTAGGCGAGCTGATCGGCTGGTTAGCGGACAAGCTAGAAAAGGCGTTCCCCAACTTCAAGCCCGGACAGATCACGCGCAAAACTTACTCCGTATCGGTGAATTTCATCACCACCGGTAATGAGGTCGACATCGTTCCAATTCTCTACAGCGGCGATCCGGAGTGGCGCGGTTACCTGGTCTCGCAGGATACCGGTGAGAAACTGATGACCAGCGTGCCGATGCATCTGGAATTCATTAGGAGACGCAAGAGAGCGAATGATAAGCATTTTGCCCAGGTTGTCCGCTTCATCAAATACTGGGCCAGCTTGCGGAAGCAGCAGGACACTGACTTTCGGTTCAAGTCCTTCATGGTCGAACTGATCGTTGCACATCTCGCCGACGGCGGGACGCGGCTGGACGACTACCCGGGCGCCCTTCAGAAATTCTTCGCGTATATCGCGAACGACGATTTCGAGACGGTAATCGCGTTCCCCGACTACTATTATCTAGGAACGTGCGCGGTTACCTCCGATCCGATTCGTATCTGGGACCCGGTCAACTCCGAGAATAACGTCGCCAAGCTCTATACACCGGTGAACAAGGCGAAGCTCGTTGAGGCCGCCCTCGATGCCGGCGACGCGATCGACTCGGCGCTCCGCGCAAGGACAAAGGGCGAGACCGTTCGCTATTGGCAGAAGTTCTTCGGCCCGGCTTTCAATCCGTAGGGCATTATGACAGCAAGCATTACAATCACCGCCGCCGAGACATTCACCCTGGCGCATGCCCGCCGGATCGCTTCGAAGGTCGCGACCGATCTGCTGCGATTCCAAACGCTCTATCGTTCACCGTCAACCGTGTGGATCGACAAATACGAAACCGAGATGGTCGAGCTGCTTAGGCACGACGGGATAAAGAACGTCGTCTACGGATTCAAGCGGGATGGAAAATGGACTGAGGCCGCAGTGCGCTACAAAGCCTTGCCTGGAGGCATATTGGTTGCCGATGACGATCCAGGCAAGATCAGGCCGCGTCTCGATGTGGCGGGCGCCTCATTCACGTCGTTTCTCTCCTACAGTGGTCAGTGGTTCAACCTACCGGCACATCAACGCGTCGCAATAGAGAGAAAACTGCCGTTTCAGCGTTCGTTCGGCGAGTCTCCGCCGCTGGAGACTGGGCATTGGTCCGATGACCTGAACTATTACGCTGGTGGCCGGGGACTCGGTCGCAGCACGGTCAGGCGGTGAGCATCATGGATCAGCCGACCATCGACGACCTTTTCGATCGCCGGCTGACGTTTCCCGATATGGACGCGGCAAAGCGGCTTGCCCGCTTGGTCGGCATTGACGACGCCCGGATGCGGCTAACCAAGTTGCTTAGCGCGCTGGTCAACCCGGCGGGACCGCGTGAATGGGCAAAACGCAATCATCAGGGTGCGGGCATCATCCTGGACTTTCTGGAACGCAGGCCACCGCTAGTCATTCTGGCCGGGGACGTCGGTACCGGGAAGACCGAGCTTGCTGAGACTGTTGGCGATGCCGTCGCGCGGCAGGAGCGGATCGAGGTGACATTGTTTCCGCTCAGCCTTGCGACACGGGGAAGCGGCAAGGTAGGGGAGATGACGCGGCTGCTCTCTGCGGCCTTCGAAGCCACGCTACAAGCGGCCGAAAAGCTCAAACGCATAAACGCCAAGTCGACAGGCGCTGTCGTGCTGCTGGTCGATGAAGCAGACGCATTGACCCAGAGCCGCGAGGCCGGTCAGATGCACCATGAGGATCGGGCGGGCGTCAACGCTTTCGTCAGAGGCGTTGACCGCCTTGCCGAGAAGCAGCTTCCCGCCGCAATTATCCTCTGTACGAACCGTTTGACGGCGATCGACCCGGCCGTGCAACGCCGCGCGGTGGACCGGTTCGAGTTCCGCCGGCCGGATGGCCGGCAGCGGCGGATCGTTCTTGAAGAGCCGCTCGGCGAATTGGGTTTCGGTAAGTGGGAGATCGACCGGATCGTGAAGCTGACCGGACCACCGGGTGGCCAGGAGGGATACGGTTTCACGTTCTCCGACCTAACCCAGCGCCTGCTGCCGACGCTGGTGCTCGACGCATATCCCGACCGCCCGGTGACGTTTGACCGGACCATTCAGCTCCTCTCGGACATGAAGGCGACGCCGCCATTCCGAGACGGCGCAGCGCCCTAACTGGCGACTGGCCGGATTCAAACCGATGACGCAGGCTGTGACAGCGCGTCGAGACGGTGACGCTTTCCAGGCCCGCATGTTTTGGCGAAAGGCCGCATGCCTCCTCGATACCGAAAGCCCGATCGTCAGAGTTGGCTTTGAGAACGGACCGAAAGGGTTTGATGATATCTGGGTTGAGTACAACCCGCCGATCATCGACCAGCAAGGCCGGCCGCTTTGGCGTGAGCACATTCAGTGCAAATGGCATGTATCACCGGGTGGTTACGGTTATGCCGAGCTCACCGATCCCGCCTTCATCAATGCCAATGCTCACTCACTGCTTGAACGGGCGCTCAAGGCACAGCGCGTCCATGCACCAGGCGGCGAGGGGGTGCGGTTTCGTCTGGTCACAAACTGGCGGATTGAACGGACCGACCCGCTGCGGACTCTCGTCAATCAGCGGTCAAGCGCGCTGAGACTCGATCGTTTGTTTGTACCCGGCACCGACCGCAGCGCGCCCGGTCGCGTACGCAAGCTGTGGCGGGACCATCTCGGGCTCAATGATGACAGGCTGCGCCTCCTGGCCCGTACGCTGGCGTTTCCCAGGCCACTGACTCGCTCGATGACCTACGCGCCGCGCTCGACCTTCATTTCCGTGTCGGCGGCCTGCGAAGGGTCTCGCCGTCAGAGAGCGCCTTCGTCTACGACAATGTGGTATTCGAGTGGATGGCCCAGGGCCAGCTGGAATATGACCGGGAATCGTTTCGCGCCGCCTGCGAGGCGGAAGGACTGATCGCCGGGCCTGGAGAGGGCAGGCCGAAAGTCTACGGGGTGAAGTCATTCGAACATGCGACTGACCGCCTTGAGGACCGATGCACCGCCGTTCTCGATCTCGTGCCAGGCTTCGCCGATCGCCAGATCCGCCCAGAGGCTGATTGGCAGACCGAACTCTATCCCGCGTTGAAGAAATTTCTTCTGGAGGCCGCAAGAGAAGGTGACCGGCTCCGGCTTGTCCTTGATGCACACCTTACCCTTTCTTTCGCCGCGGGCTCGGTACTGGACATCAAGTCGGGCCGGGTGGTCGAATTGGAGCAGCGCACGATCGGAAGGAAGGTCTGGGCGGCGGATGACGCTGCGTCAGATTCCAGTTGGCCGGTATGGGCGTTCGAGATCAAAGAGATAGACGGTGAAGCCCACGACATCGCGGTCGCGGTCGGAGTGACGCACGACATTGCCGCTGATGTTGAGACCTTCGTCACACAAAGCCTGCCGTCGGTGAG
>JAAENP010000146.1 GCA_024224155.1 bacterium | reverse complement strand
GCCACCTGAACGGTCACTTGATTCGATCGGTCGACCCGTTAGCGTGTCGCGAAGGGCTGGATCGATCCTGCCGCGAGTCGGGAGAGTTTGCATGAGCGATGCGGACGCGATCGTGATCGGGGCCGGCCATAACGGCCTGACGTGCGCGGCGTATCTCGCTCGAGCAGGCCGCAAGGTCCTGGTGCTCGAAAAGCGATACGTGATCGGCGGCGCAACCGTCACCGAGGAGATCCACGAGGGCTTCAAGTACTCGGTGTGCTCGTACGTCGTCAGCCTGCTCCGTCCCGAGGTCACACGCGAGCTCGAGCTCGCCAAGCACGGGCTGCAGATCCATCCGGTCAACTCGATCTTCATGTCGAACGAAGATGGGCCGCCACTCATTTCGTGGCCGGACGAGGCCAAGACGCGCAACGAGCTCCGAAAGTTCTCGCGGCGCGATGCGGACATGGCGGCGAAGTTCGAAGAGGTGATGTTCAAGCTGGCGAACGCGGTGAAGCCGATCCTGGGCTACACGCCGCCCGATCTCGCCGCACCGAGCCTTCGCGACCTCAAGACCCTCAAGAGCTTCGGGGCGCACCTCAAGGGACTCGGCAAGGACACCTTTCACACCTTGTACAAGGTCATGACCATGAGCGCCGAGGATTTCCTCGCGGAGTACTTCGAGACGGACATCATCCGCGCGAATCACGCCCTCAGCGCGGTGATCGGCACCTTCCTCGGACCGAAATCGCCGGGGACCGCCTACGTGCTCCTCCATCACTATATGGGTGACCTCGACGGTGCCTATTCGGCGTGGGGCGCGCAGTTGGGCGGGACCGGCGGGGTGGCGGCCGCGATCGCGAGCTCCGCCCGAGAGCACGGAGCCGAGATTCGGACCGACGCACCGGTCGAACAGGTCATCGTGAAAAACGGCAAGGCGGTCGGCGTGGCGCTCGAGAACGGCGACGAGATCTACGCCGACACCATCGTCTCGGGTGCCGATCCCAGGGTCACGTTCCGCAAGTTCATCGAGGAGAAGGAGCTTCCCGCGGACCTGATCGACCGCATCGACAAGTTCAAGTTCCGGGGCTCCTCAGGCAAGGTCAACCTGGCCCTCGACGGGCTGCCGCGGTTCAGGGACATGCCGGACGACTCGCTCCTCAAGGGCTCCATGCCGATCGCTCCGAGCATGGACTTTCTCGAGCAGGCCTACGACGACGCGAAGTACGGGGACTTTTCGAAGCGGCCGGTCATGGAGATCGAGATGCCGAGCATGATCGACCCCACCATGGCGCCGCCGGGAAAACACATGATGTCGGTGTTCGTGCAGTACTGCTCCTACAAGATGCCCCAGCACGGCAACGCGGACGAGCAGCGGGACGCGTTCGGCAACGCCGTTCTCGACACGATCGAGGAGTTCTGCCCCAATATCAAGGACATCATTCTGCACCAGCAGGTGCTGACACCCTGGGACATGGAGAGTCAGTTCAGCCTGACCGAAGGCAACATCTTCCATGGCGAGCTGACCCTCGATCAACTCTTCTTCCAACGCCCGGCGGCCGGCTACGCCGACTACCGGACACCGATTCGAAACTACTGGCAATGCGGATCCGGGACCCACCCCGGCGGCGGCATCATGGCGATGCCGGGCCGATTGGCGGCGAAGGAGATCCTCGGCGGGAAGATCGAGCCCGCTCGCACCACATAGGAACGAAGACCGTGGGAAACTACGACACCATCATTGTCGGGGCGGGACACAACGGGTTGGTTGCGGCGGCCTATCTCGCGCGAGCCGGGCGCACGGTCCTGGTACTGGAGAGAGCCGGGCAGGTCGGCGGCGCGGCCGTGACCGAGGAGATCTTCCCGGGCTTCAGGGTCTCGGCGGTCGCCGACGGCGGGGGCTACGTCTCCGCCAAGGTGCGTCGCGACCTGATGCTGGACTCCAAGGTCGAGTGGATCGAGTCGGAGGCCGTGGTTTTCAGCCCACAGCCCGGCGGAGATCAGCTGACGATCTGGCGCGATACCGCGAAGACCGCCCGTGAGATTGCCCGCTTCTCGCAGAAGGATGCTGCCGAGTATCCCAAGTTCCTGGATCTCATGACCGCCCT
>JAAENP010000145.1 GCA_024224155.1 bacterium | reverse complement strand
GCACAGGACCAATGCCATTGTGATCGCTGTGGGTTGCCCTTCGAGGATTTTCCGGGCACCGAAGACTCTGAACTGATCGAGATCGAGGTTCGAGGCTATAAGCGCAAGATCCGTCGGCGCCGCTACCGACCCGCCTGCCAGTGTGAGCATCTGCCAGGGATCATCTCGGCTCCCGGTCCCCCGAAGCTGATCCCCAAGGGACGCCTCGGCGTGTCGCTGTGGGTTGAGATTCTGCTCGACAAGTATGCGTTTATACGACCGACCCAACGCCTGTTGAGCGATCTCAAGAGCCACGACATTGATCTGTCACTGGGGACTGTCACGGGGGGATTGAAACAGTTGGCGCCGGTCTTCAAGCCGATCCGCGAAGAGATCATTCGCATGAATCTCGATCAGCTGGTGTGGCATGCTGACGAGACCCGCTGGCCAGTCTTCGTGCCGGTGGAGGGTAAGGTTGGCTGGCAGTGGAAGTTCTGGGTTTTCCAGTCGCGCTCGGCGGTGGTCTTCGTCCTTGACCCGACACGAGAGGCTCGGGTCCCGGAGACGTATTTTGAGGGAATCGAGCGTGGCACCTTGGTGGTCGATCGCTACAGTGGCTACAAGGCGATGGCCCAAGTCAAAGCCGGCCAGATCCTCCTGGCCTTTTGCTGGGCACACGTGCGTCGCGACTTTCTCAGCGTCGCTCGTGATTGGTCAGGACATGAGAAGTGGGGGCTCTCATGGCTCGACACGATCGGTGAGTTGTTCCATCTCAATAACCTGCGTCTAGAGGCACCGTCGCAGCAGTTCGCCAAACGCGACGAGATCTTGCGTGCGGCGGTGGAAAAGCTTGTCGAGCGGCGCAAGGAGGAGCTGAGCGATCCGGAGTTGCATCCAGTGCGTCGCAAACCGCTGGTCAGCTTGGGCAACCACTGGAACGGCTTGACGCTGTTCGTCGATCATCCCGAGATTCCGATGGATAACAATACGGCGGAGAGAACGCTGCGCCTTCTGGTCTGCGGCCGCAAGCAGTTCTTCGGGTCGCGTGCGGTGTGGGCGGGGCATTTGGCGGCGGATCTGTTCTCGCTGTTCGCGACGCTTCAGCAGTGGGCGATCAATCCCCGAAAGTGGTTGAGTGCATATTTGCACGCCTGCGCGCAAGCTGGCGGCCAAGCTCCCCCCGATGCTGCCCGCTGGCTGCCCTGGAATCTGCCGCTGCCTGAATGCACGGCGATGGCCGAGCTACCGGAAGTCGACGACACCTCCTGAGCCATACGATGCGTTATTGTGGCCGCGAGTTCACCGACGCCGACTTGAACCTGATCCGGCAGCTCATCGCCGAAGTCCCCCAAAGGAATCGGGCGCAGCTGTCGCGAGTAGTCTGCGAACGGCTGAGCTGGTCCAAAACCGACGGCGGACTCAAGGAGATGAGCTGCCGCGTGGCCATGCTGCGCATGCATCGCGATGGCCTCATCACCCTGCCGGAGCCACGCAACGGCAATGGCAACGGCCAGCCTTACCGTCGAATCACTCGAGCCACCGATCCGGGTCTGCCGATCGACCTGCCGGTGGAGCAACTCAGGGACCTGCGACTCGAAGTCGTCGATGACCGCCGCACCTCGCACCTATGGAATGAATACATCCAGCGCCACCACTATCTCGGCTATCAACCTCT
>JAAENP010000144.1 GCA_024224155.1 bacterium | reverse complement strand
GGAAGAAAGTCCTGGTGATACCGCGGGTGGGCACTCGCGACAACTTCTTCGACATTGGTGGTCACTCTCTGCTGGCGGTGAGGGCGCACCGCGAACTGACCAAGGCGTTTGAAACGCGTCTGTCGATTACCGACCTCTTCCGGTTTCCCACCGTTCAAGCCCTCGCCCAGCACATTGGTGCCGGCGATCAAGGCGACGACCAGTCCGTGGCCCGCGATCGCGGCCAAATGCGCCGCGCGTCGCGCGCCCGACGCCGTTCGCGAGCACGATCCGTATGACTCCAGGTGCGATGAGCGAACCGACCAGGCAACACGCAGACTCCGACATCGCTGTCGTCGGCATGTCCGGGCGCTTTCCCGCCGCCAGGACGGTCGACGAGTACTGGGCCAACATCCGGGACAAGGTCGAGTGTTTCACCACCTACAGCGAAGAAGAGCTCCTCGCCGCGGGGGTCCCCAAGGCTCTGCTGCACAATCCGAACTACGTCAGATCCGGTGCTCCGCTTCCCGACATGGAGATGTTCGACGCCGGCTTCTTCGGATTCAGCCCGCGCGACGCGGCGATCATGGACCCGCAGCACCGCCATCTCTTGGAGTGCGCCTGGGAGGCGCTGGAGGACGCCGGCCATATACCCTCCCGCTTCGACGGCTCGATTGGTCTGTTCGCCGGTTCTGGCATGCAAGCGTACATGACCTTCAACCTGCTGACGAATCCCGAGCTTGTCGAGTCGATCGGTCTCTTCCTGCTGCGTCACACGGGCAACGACAAGGACTTTCTGGCCACCAGGGTCTCCTATTGCCTCGATCTCAAGGGACCGAGCGTCAATGTCCAGACCGCATGCTCGACCTCGCTGGTGGCGGTTCACAGTGCCTGCCAGAGCCTACTGAGCTTCGAGTGCGACCTGGCACTTGCCGGTGGCGTCACCGTCGAGGTGCCACATCGCCAGGGCTATCTCTACAAGGAGAACGAGATTCTCTCGCCGGACGGCCACTGCCGTCCTTTCGATGCCGATGCCAAGGGGACGGTTTTCGCTAGCGCCGTCGGCCTGGTGGCTTTGCGCCGGCTGACGGATGCGCTGGAAGACGGTGATGTAATCCACGCCGTCATCAAGGCCACTGCGATCAACAACGACGGCGCCGGGAAGGTCGGCTATCTGGCCCCCAGCGTGGACGGCCACGCCCAGGTCGTGGAAGAGGCGCTCGCGGTAGCGGATATCCACCCCGAAGCGGTCACCTATCTCGAGACCCACGGCACAGGCACGCCGGTTGGCGACCCCATCGAGATGGCGGCCCTGACCCAGGCCTTCCGCAGTGGCACAGACAAGACAGGGTACTGCGGTATCGGTTCCGTCAAGTCGAATATCGGCCACAGCGACACCGCGGCCGGGGTGGCAAGCCTGATCAAGGTCATCCAGGCGCTAAAGAACAGGCAGTTACCGGCGTCATTGGGCTTCCAGACTCCGAATCCCGAGATCGACTTCGACAACAGCCCGTTCTACGTCAACACCGAACTCAAGGCGTGGGAGAAGGAGAGCGGGCCGCGACGGGCGGGTGTGAGCTCACTCGGAGTTGGCGGCACCAATGCTCACGCGATCCTGGAGGAGCCGCCCCAGCCCCAGCCAACGGACCCCGCCCCGCCGTGGCAAGTGCTGTTGTTTAGCGGCAAGACAGCGGTCTCGGCCGAGGGCAACGTCGACAAGCTCGCCTCGCACCTCGAAGAGAACCCTGAGCTCAATCTGGCCGACGTCGCCTATACCCACCAGGCCGGGCGACAGCATTTTCCGCACCGCAAGCTCCTCGTCTGTCGTGACACCGAGGATGCGCTCGCCGCGCTCGAGGAGCGAAGTCCTCAGCGTCTGCTCTCGGCGACGGCGGAGTCCGAGGACCCATCGGTCGTTTTCATGTTCCCCGGCGGGGGGGCGCAGTATCCGGACATGTGTCTCGAGCTCTATGAAACAGAGCCCGTCTACCGGGACAGCATCGAGCGCTGCCTCGAGATCCTGAGCAACCTGCTCGATGAAGACCTGCGGGCGCTCATGTACCCCCGGGGCCGCGATCTGGAACACGCAGCGGCCCGGCTGGAACGACCCCTTCTGGCTCTGCCGGCTCTCTTTTCCACCGAGTATGCCCTCGCTCAGCAATGGATGTCCTGGGGTATCCAGCCCGCGGCGATGACCGGGCACAGCATGGGTGAGTACACCGCGGCGTGCCTGGCCGGAGTTCTCTCACTGGAAGACGCGCTGGCTCTGGTCACCGAACGGGCCCGGCTCTTCGAGACCCTTCCCGCCGGCAGCATGCTGAGCGTGCCGTTGCCGGAATCCGAGATCGAGCACCTGCTGGGCAGCGAGCTCTCGATTGCGGCGGTCAACGGCCCCGAGTACTGTGTGGTCGCAGGCCCCGACTCGGCAATCGCGGCCGTCGAGCAGAAGCTCGAGCAGGATGAAGTCGAGTGTCGCCGGCTGAAGATCAACGTCGCGGCCCACTCGGCCATGCTGGCGCCCATTCTCGAGCCGTTTCGCAAGTTCGTCTCGGGAATTCGGCTGAACCCGCCGCAAATGCAGTATGTGTCGAACGTCACGGGTACCTGGGTTCAGGGCTCGGAGGTTACGGATCCGGACTATTGGGTGCGTCACCTGCGCCAGACCGTCCGATTCTCCGACGGCTTGGAGGTCCTGGCCCGCGAGGAAAGCCGCATCTTCTTGGAGGTCGGTCCCGGCACCACGCTGAGCTCGCTCACTCGCATGCACCCCGCCTCACAGCAGGGGCACGCCGTGGTCTCCTGCGTTCGGCACCCGCAAGAGAATGTGTCCGACAAACAGTTCCTGCTCTCGAGCCTGGGCCGACTCTGGCTTGCCGGCAAGGAGATCGAGTGGCCGAGGCTGCACGGCGAGAGCCGACGAAGACGCCTCTCGCTGCCCACCTACGCTTTCGACCACCAGTACTACTGGATAGAGCCCGGCAAACTCGACTATCGAACCGACGAGGCCCGGGAGGCACTCGAAAAGCTGGACGATGTCAACGACTGGTTCTACCGTCCGGTATGGAAGCCGGTCGCGGCGGAATCCCCGGGTGATGCAACCTCCGACGAGGACGCCAGGCACACTTGGCTCATCTTCCTGGATCGCGCCGGTCTCGGATCGCGAATCGCGCGCCGCCTGGAGAAGGACGGCCATCTGGTCGTCAAAGTCCGGGAAGGTGACGCGTTTCACGCCCTCGACGAGACGACCTACGCAATGGCTCCCGAGGAAGGACTCGGGGGCTACGAGGCTCTTTTCCGCGACCTCGCGGAGCGCGAGCGTCTGCCGACCCACATCGCCCATCTCTGGACGGTCACCCCGGACGAGACCTTCCGGCGAGCCTCGAACATCTTCCACCAGCACCAGGAGCGCGGGTTCTACAGCGCGCTGTTCATCGCCCAAGCCATCGGCAACCAAGCCATCGACCATCCGATCGACTTGACGGTGGTCTCGAACGGAATGCAGAGAGTCGCCGGAGAGACCCTGCAATACCCGGCCAAGGCGACGCTTATGGGCCCGGTCAAGGTGATTCCGCAGGAGTTCGACAACCTGACTTGCCGCAGCGTCGACATCCTCTTGCCGGATTCTGTGCGGAGCCGCCGCTCCCGTGGCTCCGGCGACCCACTGGAGGTACTCGCCGAGTGCCTGGTTCGCGAGCTCGGTGGACCAGCGCCGGACCAGGCCATCGCCTACCGAGACGGTCAGCGCTGGGGTCAGGATTTCGAGCGACTGCGTCTCGAGCCGATGGCAAACGAGGACACACGGCTGCGTGAGGGCGGGGTCTATGTCGTCACCGGCGGGCTCGGCGGCATCGGCCTGACCGTCGCCGAGCATCTGGCCAAGACCTGTCGTGCCAAACTCGTGCTCATCAGCCGGTCCGGGCTGCCCGAGCGCAGCGACTGGGAGAACTGGCTCGCGAAGCACTCAGAGCGCGATCGGACCAGCACGACGATCCGCCGAATCCGCGCGATGGAAGAGCAAGGGGCTAAGGTCCTGGCGCTTGCCGCCGACGTCGCCAACATCGAGCGCATGAGCGAGGCGCTCTGGCAGGCGAAAGAGCGCTTCGGCCCCATCCACGGGGTCATCCACGCCGCTGGCACTCTGCACGAAGGCGTGATCCAGACTAAGACACCGGAGAGCGTAGACCGGGTCCTCGCGCCGAAGGTCCAAGGGACGCTGGTACTGGCCGATCTGCTGGCCGATACCGAACTCGACTTTTTTGTCGCTTTCTCCTCGACCAGCACGATCCTCGGACCACCCGGCCAGGTCGACTATGTGGCGGCCAACAGCTTCCTCAACGCCTTCGCGGACAGCCGTGCCGATCAGCCCGGGCTGACGCTGGCTCTCAACTGGGGGATGTGGCGGGAGGTCGGAATGGCGCGGGAGCTCCATCAGCGTCTGAGCGGCCAGTCCGTCGCCGAAGACACGATTCGTGAGCTTGCGGAGCACCCACTCTTCGACGAACGGCTCCTCGACGGCGCCGGCCGGATCGAGTACACCGGCAATCTCGTCCCCGAGAGTCAGTGGATACTCGACGAGCACCGCCTCAAAGGCGGCAGGGCAATTCTTCCCGGAACGGCCTATGTCGAGCTGGCGCGAGCAGCGCTGGCGGAGGCCGGAGCCGGTAACGCGTGCGAGCTGCGCGGCCTGAGCTTCCTCGCGCCGCTCGAAGTTCCCGACGGCGGTGCCCGGGAGATGCGGGTCAGTCTGACGCGTGAAGACACAGGGCACTACGAGTTCGAAACCTCGAGCCGGAGCCAAGCCGAGAGCTCTTGGACGATCCACGCTCAAGGTCGGCTACATCCGACCCCTGAGCCGACGTCCGGCCGCATCGACCTCGACGAAATCGCCGCGCGCTGTGATCAGATCGTGGCTCCGACCGACAAGAGCTGGGTCGAGACGGACCAGGAGGGCCTCCTCGACTTTGGACCACGCTGGCACGCCCTCCGATGCATGAGGCTGGGGAGTCACGAAGCCCTGGCCGAGATCGAGTTGTCCGAGGCCTTCGCATCGGATCTCGAGAGCTACGGCTGTCATCCGGCCCTCCTCGATCTCGCCACCGGGTTCGCCCTCCGGCTGGTGCACGGCTACCAGCCGGGGGAGAGTCTGTTCGTGCCGCTCGCCTACGCGCGTGCCACAATCCAGGCTGCCCTTCCGCGGAGGATCCACAGCTGGGTCCGAAGCGACCCTGAGGACTCCGCCGACGGCGAGACCGTGAGCTTCGACGTCGTTATCACCGACGAGCAAGGTCGGATACTGGTCGAGGTCGAGCGCTTCACGATGAGACGCCTGGATGGCGTTCGACTCGCCAGCGGGCTGGCGAATGAGGCCGCCGCGGGCGGCGAGGCGGACGCGGCACTCCACCCGACCTCCGCCGCCGAGCGGTTCTTCTTCGAGATGTTCGACGCCGGCATCCTCGCGGACGAGGGCATGGTGGCCTTCTCCAGACTACTGTCGAGCGCTCCGGTCACCCAGGCCGTGGTGACCTCGATCGAGCTGCCGGCCCTGATCAAGCGCAACCGCATGACGGCCGAGACCTCCACCGAGCCGAAGGTCAAGTTCGCTCGACCGAACTTGGGAAGCGAGTACGCGGAGCCGCGTGACGAGTTCGAGATCACCTTGGTTTCCTACTTCGAAGAGCTCTTGGGAGTAGACCAGGTGGGCATCCACGACAGCTTCTTCGAGCTCGGCGGACATTCGCTCATCGCGGTTCACCTCATGGCGATGATCAAGAAGGCCTACGACGTCGAGCTGCCGCTGTCCGTCCTGTTCGAGGCACCGACCGTGGCAAAGTGCGGCGAGCTGCTGCGCGACGAGGTCGGGGAATCGGTGGACGGAGACGAGGCCCGACCCAAACGACGGGGGAAACACTCCTTCCTGGTGCCGCTACACATGGTCGAGGCAACTGACCGGCCGCCGCTCTTTCTGGTTTCCGGCATGCTAGGTAACGTCCTGAACCTCCGCCATCTGGCCGGCCACCTCGGTGACGATCAGCCGGTATGGGCTCTGCAGGCTCGCGGCCTCTATGGCGAGGCGGAACCGCACCGGCGCTTCGAGGAGATGGCCGCCGACTATCTGGCCGAAGTCCGTGCCGTACAACCCGAAGGTCCGTATTTCCTGGGCGGCTTTTCGGGAGGAGGCATCACGGCCCTCGAGATGGCCCAACAGCTGCTGAAGAAAGACGAAGAGATCGCCATTCTCATCATGCTCGACACACCACCCAAGATCCCGGATCTCACTTTACGCGATCGGCTCCAGATCCAGTGGCTCAAGCTGCGGCAGCAGGGGCCAGGCTACTTCTGGTCCTTTGCCAGGCAGCGCTGGGCCTGGGAGACCCAAAGGGTTCGCGGTTGGTTCTCGAAACCGGCAGAAGACCTCTCACCGGCCGTCTTTCGCTCGGCACAAATCGAGGCCGCGTTCCGCGAGGCGCTCGAGCACTACGAGATCGGAACCTATCCCGGCAAGTTGACGCTCTTACGACCGCCACTTGACGAGGCCTATGTACTTGGACCGGATCGCGTGGTCAATCAAAGTCGGGCATTCGTCGCTCACGACAACCACTGGAGCGCTCACATAACCGGCGGTATCGAGGTCCACGTCGTGCCCGGGGAGCACAACAGCATGGTGCTCGAGCCGCACGTGCGCGTTCTGGCGGAACGCCTGAGAACGTCATTGGAAGAAGCCCAGCGAGCGGTTCGGAACAATCGAGTGGACGTCCCGCCGGACGGCCCCGAGCAGGCGATCGGGGTGGCTGTCGCCCAAAGGGCCGGCTAGGGACCCATCAGCCGCCGTCGTTGCATCGCTTGGCGTCGCGTTGCACCCCGCCCGGCTCCCCGGAAACTCGAACCTTCATCGGCACCATTCACGCCGATGTGGTGGGCCAGCGCTCTCACCGTCGGGAACCGGAAGAGATCCGTGCAGGCGACCTCGTGGCCGGTGGCCTGTTGAATTCTGTCCCTGGCCTTCAACGCGAGCAGCGAAGTTGCGCCTGCGTCGAAGAAGTTCCCCTGCGGATCGAGAGACGGGACGTTCAAGAGGCCACACCAGATTTCGCCGACCAGTCGCTCGAGGTCGGTGTCCGCCTTTCGTGACCCAGGGCGGCGCCCCAGAGGTGCTTTCGCCAGCACCGTGGTGGCACGGCTCTCGTTCGTGGCCATGGTCAGCACCTGGCCCGGCACACCGACCACCGTCGCGCCGGGGGGCACATCCTCCATGACTACCGAGCCGGCCCCGATCGTTGACCAGGCGCCGACCCTTACCTCGGGCAGAATGGACGCGTTGGTGCCAACATAGACTCCGTCTTCCAGATACACCCGTGCGTTGATCGCAGCGTTCGCCGCTACGACACAGGTCCGCCCGACCCGGCTCTCGTGCCCGACGGCCGCTCCCATGAAGACCACCGAACCATCCTCGACAGTCACCTCGGGGCCGATGGTCGCGTTCTGGTAGACAATCAAGTCCTGAGCCAACTCGGCGCCGAGGGTATCCACGTCCGGGCTGATGAGAGTGGCGAACGGAAGACGGTAGCGGCCGATCGCCTGGCGGGCTGCAGTGCGTTTCGCTGTGGTCCGGGCGACGAGATTGACCACTTCCACCGATTCGGGGTCGGCTTCGGCGAGCAGACTGAAGGGACCCACCACCGGCACGCCGAGAATCTCTCGCTCCTTTGTCTCAGGATCGTCGTCGAGCAGAAGAATTCGGTCCCACCTCGCCTGGTCGCGGTTGAGATTCAGGGCCAGCCTGACTCCTTCCGAGTTCCCGGCCCCGCAACGGTACAGCGTGGTCACGGGCTAGCAACTCCTC
>JAAENP010000143.1 GCA_024224155.1 bacterium | reverse complement strand
TAGTCGACGATAGCCGGCGTCTTGGTGCCTCGAGTGCCGTCGATCTCCTGGTGGAGAGAGCGCGGATCCGCCTCGACGGCGTCGATGTAGCCGGCCCAGATCCTGCTCGATCCGCCCTTGCCCTCTCCCGCCACCGGGCCCTCGTGCGTTCTGCGCACGAAGGCGATCAGGTCCCGGTAGTGCTCGAACGTGGAGAGCTGGCGGCCGGAGTCCTTGACCTTGGCGTCGAGATCCACCTTCATCGACGGCAGAATCGCCGAGTGCACGTCCAGGTAGCCGGCATTGGTGTCGTACTTCTTGTGGAGAGCCGGCTCGACGCGCCGGGCATAGCGTTGCGCCTTGGAGGGCTTCATCAGATAGCTCTGGCCTCCGGTCGACGGGTTGAACCAGGCCTTGATCGGCTCTCCTTCGGAGCTCAGCGCGAGATGCGCGGGCCTCCAGGACTTCGAATTGGGATAGAAGTCGACGTAGTTCGTGTGCAGGCTGAACAGGTAGCCGTTATCCCGAGCCAGCCGTGAGACCTCCTTGAGGCCGGCCTTGCCGCCCATGGCGGGCGAGGGGGGCAGGGTTGTTGGCAGGCCATTGTCGAAGCCGTGGCGTTGCCAGACGTGAACGACCGTAAAGATGTTCTCGAAGCCCCTGGCGACCACCTCACCGAGATCCGTCAGGTAGTCGGCAAAGGACCTGCGCCACAGGTCGACCACCAGGTATTTCGACAGTGCCTGCCGGTAGGGTGAGACCGGATTCTGCGGCCGAAAGAAGGTGTCCTCGATCTGAGGGGAAGTCGCTATGCGAACCGTCTCCCGAAGTGGATTGCGCTCGCCGTTCGAGAGAGTCCGGTAGAAGGCCCACGGGGCGAAGGACGCCGACGTCGAAGACACGTAGTGCTTGGTCGGCCAGATCTCGGAGGCATTCGACCTTCTCGGATCGATCAGAGCGGAGGTAAACAGGCCGTCCGCGAATAGCACCTTGTGCCCGTAGGGCAGATCGACGATCTTCGGGTCGGGGGTCTCTTCGGAACGGACCAGATCGAACAGGATCACTGCCTCCGATGCGGATCTGAAGTCCATCACCAGGGCTTTGTCCTCCAGCCGCATCTCGACGGCGAACTTGAAGCTCTCGCCACCGAAGCGCCAACGGAACTTGGCCTTGTACGCATTATCTGAATGCGTCTCTTTCAGGAGCTTGACCCTGTGCCGCCGGTCGGCCGTCTCGACGATCTCTCCGGCCAGCGTGAACTGGGTTATCCCGCCATCGGCCGCCGGCCGGAAAACTACTTCCCCGTTCACGCCCCGATACAAGACCTCGAGATCATTGAGCGTGCCGGTCGCCGGCGTGAATCTGTAGACCACTTCTCCATCGCCAGCCGGATGGGAGAACTCCACAGCCCCGAGTGGAGAAGCAAGCGCCAGCGCGAGAAGTCCACAGACGACTGCGGCCGGGCGCGACAGGAGAATCGAAGAACCCTTCACCCGAAACATGATCGGCTGGAAAACCCGCAGCTGTCAAACAGCGCGGCTATCGGATCACTGCCTTGGCTTGCTTACCGTCGAGGTTTTTGACCCTGATCGTGAGCTTTTGGAACTCGAAGTCCGGGCGCCAGACACGGTCGAGATTGGGCAGAAAACTCACGCCGTTCTCCGACTCCAGATCCACTTTCTTGATGACTCCGCCGATCTTGGCCTTCACTCGCACGCCCGCGAGGACATCGCAGTTCCTGAAGACAATGTCGCCCTCGTCGGTGATCTCGATCTTCGGCTTGCGATATGCGGCGTCCGGGTAGAGGCGCCTCTGAATCACCTCGAGCTTGGCATAGTGATATGGCTGCACACCAAGTCGTCCGCCCTCCCAGAACTCGCTCCGGCTCTTCTCGGTCGGATAGATGGTCGTAGCCTCCGCCCACCCGTTGAGCGTACCGACCCAGATATAGCGAGTGCCGTCGATCGGATCGGCGTATCTATCGGCGAGATCCAGCCAATCCCACAGATCCTGACGGTCCTGGGCGAGGATCTGGATCGCGGTGCCCCCACGGCCGAGGCTGGTGCGGAACTTGATGTCATCGTACTGAAAAGAAAAAGCGGGAATGAGGTCCAGCCCACCGGCGTCCTCGAAGTAGCTCTCGAAGGCCGGCAGGACTTCTTGAACCGCCTGGGTACGGTCTCGCGAGACGATATCGGGAGTCGCGGCGGTGAAACCCGTCCGGCAATCGAGCGGCGGCTCCGTGCCCGTCTGGCCAAAAACGTCGCCGCAGATGTAGATCCCGCTCCGCCGGGCCTGCCTGAACAACTCGTCGGCGTTCTTGACCAGCTCCTTGGCGGCCCAGACGTGCAGAACCGGCTTGGACCGGATCCGCCAGTAGTTGGGATGGCCGAAATAGAGATCTCTCAGGTAGACCAGGTCGTCCTGGAACATCTGGCGAATCTCGGGGCGCGAGAAGTCGACCGGCCCCGGCCCCAGGCCTCTCCATACCGAGGCGAGCACCGGGTCGTAAAAGATGTTCCAGCGAGCCTCGGTCAGCTCGATCAACGGTAGGAAGGTCTTGCGGAGGTTCCGGTCGATCAGATCCCGTGGCGCGATCCACTCGACACTGAAAACCGCGTTGCGGCTCGCTTGACCCGTATATCGGAAGAGCCACTGCATCTCCTGCATCTTGGCCGCGCTGTCGGAGCTCGCGGTGAGTCCGAGTAGAGGCTCGAACGGCAAGATGAGTTGACCGTCCACCAGGTAGTTGATGCCTCCGCGTCGCGGCTGAGTGAACCAGAGGTTCTCCTGAGCCACGATCACCGGCTCGGTGTCCCGGGCGTCTTGCGGCGCGGGATCTTCATCTCCGGGACAGGTGACCTGCCCGAGCTGCGAGGAGCAGTCTCCGGCACCCTGGGCTCCGAGCGGCCCGGGAGCCGCCAGTGCCGCCGCCAGCGCCAGCACCAAAGGGACCGACCAGGTCAGGGGGCGACGGTTTGTGATCAGTCGGAACTCTTCCGGATGAAGTCTCACTAGCCTCGGCTCCTTGGTCGAAGGTCCCCCGCTCCGAACGGTTCTCCCAGGGCTCTGACTCCCCTTGAAAGCACCGGCCGAGCACGGATTCTAGCCCTTCTGACAATAGATACTCAAGCGGGCGGTCCACTAGGTAATGGTTCACTGTGCCCCGATACGCTTGGTTAGAGCCTTTCGGGGCCGAGATCCTTCGGCGTGCCGGGGTCGGAAGGGGGCTAATCGATGAAATCCACGATCGACTTGCCGTAGAGCCTGGCAAATCGAGCCAGCTCGAGCGGATCCAGGCGCCGCTCGCCCCGCTCGATCTTCGAGACGAGTGACGGAGACAGTCGAACCGCCTTCGCCACTACGGCCTGCGTAAGCCCAGATTCTCGGCGCGCCTCGGTGATTCGCCTTGCCATCGCCCGCTTGGCCTCCGCCCGCTGCCGAGCGGTTAGCTTCCGTGGCGTACCGGGTGCCTTCCTTTTTGCTTTTGCGGCCATCTGCGGATCCGTTGACTCGGCCTGATCTTACTTCCGAGGACCAGACGCCGAGAAGACTAACGCCGAGCCGCGAAGGCGGCAACCATGGTCAAGTTCGCGAGCCGAGGGAGCTGGCCGGCTCAACGTCTGAGGGCGCGAGACACCGGCACCGCCGCGACCAATGCCACCGCCAGTGCCGATAGCACTATCAGCCCCTGCCCAGGCGGTGGCTGCCCAAGAGCCCGGGCCCCGGCGCGCAACACTCCGGCGGTCCCCAGCAGAAGTGTTACCAAAGTGACCAGGCCCATCACGATGTTCGAACCGCCGCGATTCGCAGCCCGCCCGAGCAGCCCTCTGTCATTGACGGTCACCAGAAGAAACAGCGCAACCACCGGCAGAAGGACTCCGTTGAGCGCCTGGGCCACGATGATCACCGGAACCGCCCGGATACCGGACACGCCGAAGATGAGTCCTACCGTGAGCACTCCGCCCCAGACTGCTCGAAACCGCCAAGACGTATCTATCCAGCGGACATCTCGATCGCCACCGAGCACGCTTCGCGCGGTCATCGCCGCGGCCAGCGGCGCCGTCACCGCCGACGACAAGCCGGCAGCGAACAGGCCGACTCCGAAAAGGCCTCGCCCCCACGGCCCCAGCCGCTCGACCAGAACATCCGCGAGCGCTTCAAAGCTGAAGCTCCCCTGCACAGCGGCCCCGACCACCAGGACGCCCATCGAGATCAGGCCCCCGAATACGACGGCCACCGACAGGCCAAATCGCAGTTCCGGCAGCGTTTGGCCCCGCGCCAGTCCCGATCCAAGAAACAGGTTGTAGGGAACCACAGTGGTGCCGACCAGCGCGATGGCGAGAAGCGACGCCCCTTCCGGAAGTGACGGCCACAGAGCCCCGCCGAGAATCTCGGCCCAGGGTGGAGCCAACCGTGTCGACGTCCAGAGAAAGGCCACGCCCATCGTGCCGACCAGCAAGCTCAGCAGGAATGCGACCCGGCGCGGCGAATTGAAAAAGAGCAGGACGGCCGCCACGGCAACGGTCCCGAGGGCCAGGCTTCTCGGTGACCACGAGAGGGTCAGAACGGCGCCGGCCACTCCACCGAGGATATTGCCGGCCTCGTACGCGGCGCAGCCCAGGACCACGGCACCGAGAACAAGCACGAGCACGGCGCCGCCTTGCCAACCGGTCGGATAACGTTCCCGCAGGGCCTCTCCCAGGTTTCTGCCGGAAACGACCGTAAGACGACCGCTGGCCTCCTGAAGCACCAGACAGGCCACGGTGGAGAACAACAGCGTCCACAGGAGCGAGTAGCCGAAACCGGCGCCGGCCGAAGCAGCCGAAGTCACCGTACCCGGGCCGATGAACGCCGCAGCGATGATCGACCAGAAAAGAACCGCCGCCAGTCGCCTCACGCCTCGCGCCCCCACCCACCTCCGCCAGGGGTCCTGACCACGAGTCGGTCTCCGGGCCCGACCCGACAGCCATCGACGCCCGCAAGCGGTCTTCGCTCGCCGGATGAGGTCTCGATCCACTGGCGACCCGGCCGGCCGGCGCCACCCCCTTCGAGACCGAACGGACCTTCCTCACGGTGCTGGCTCAGGACCGAAACCGTCAGCGGCTCGAGGAAGCTCAGCTCCCGAACCAAACCATCCCCCCCGCGCCGGGCGCCGGCACCGCCCGAGCCCCGGCGGATCGCGAACCGCTCGAGCCGCACCGGATAGCGCTGCTCTAGAAGCTCGGGGTCGGTTATCGCCGTGTTGGTCATGTGGGTGTGCACGCCGCTGGCACCGTCGAAGTCGGGACCGGCTCCGGCACCGCCGCCGATCGTCTCGTAATAGGCAAACTCATCGTTACCGAAGAGCACGTTGTTCATCGTCCCTTGACTGCACGCCGTGACCCGAAGGGCCTTGAGCAGGGTATCGACGATCCTCTGACTGGTCTCGACGTTTCCGCCCACAACCGCCGGAGCGCGCGACGGATCCTTCGGAAACCCGGGGTTGAGCATTCCCTTCGGGATGAGCAGCTCGACGTCATTCAATAGTCCTTCGTTGAGTGGAATCGGATCGTCGATCAGCAAGCGCAGCACATAGAGAACGGCACTGCGCACGATTCCCGGTGTGGCGTTCAAGTTGCCCGGGTGAACCCCCGAGCTGCCGCTGAAGTCCACCTTGGTACGCTCTGCTCCAATCTCGATTGAGACTCTGATCAGCGAGCCATCATCGAGCCGCTCCTCGGCGCTGTGACGTCCGGCTCCGATCTTCGCGAACGCGCGCCGGGCTCCTCGAGCCGCGTGGCCGGAGAGCTCGCGCATGAACCGTCGAACGGTATCCGCGCCGTACCCGCTCGCCAGCGCCAGCAAACCGCTCTCTCCGCGGCGATTGGCGGCGACCGCGGCCGCCAGGTCCGCCAGGTTCTCTTCAATCGAGCGGCTCGGGAAAGGGCCAGCTGCGAGCTTCGAGCGGATCCCGGACCAGTCGAATACACCTCGCCGAGCGAGATAGGTGGGCGCAAAGACCACCCCCTCATCGGCCAGACAGGTCGCGTCAGGTGGCATCGAGCCCGGCCTCGTACCGCCTATTTCGGCGTGGTGCGCCCGGTTGGCCACAAATCCGAGAATCCGCTCGCCATCCTCGCAGACCGGCGTGATGACGGTTACGTCCGGCAAGTGCGACCCGCCGAAGCCGGGATGGTTGGTAAGGACCACATCTCCGGCCTGCCAGTCGATCGACTGGGAGACCGTCCGCACACAGAGCCCCATCGCCCCAAGGTGAACCGGAATGTGAGGGGCATTGACCACCAGCCGGCCGCCATCGTCAAGCAGCGCGCAGGAAAAATCCAGACGCTCCTTGACGTTCACCGAAACCGCCGTTCGCTGCAACAACTCCCCCATCTCGGCCACCACCTGAGCGAATCGATGGGTGAAAAGCTCCAGAGCAATCGGATCCCGCATCTAGCCTCCCCGCTCCAGAACCAGCCCGCCGGCCGGGTCCAGACTCCCCGACCAGCCCTTCTCGACAACCGTCACGGTATGACGCTCCACGATCAGGCAGGGTCCGGGGACCAGGTCCCCGGGAGTGAGACCCGCTCGCGCGCGCGCCGGCGCTTCCACCCAGGTCGAGCCATCCCAGAATCGCTGGGCCACACTGGCAGGGAGCTCCTCGCGCCGCCGGCGAGGCGGCCCAGACGGGCCGCTTTCCGCAATCGATCGCATGGCGAGTCGCAGGCTCTCGACTTCGGGGGTTCGATTCTCCGGTAGGTAGCCGTATCGGGAGACGTAGGCGCGTTCGAACTCGGCTACGAGCTCCTCGGTGGGCAAGCCCTTTTGCCAGTCGACGGCAAGCGTCGACTCCTGACCGCCGTAGCGCAGAAAGACCGTACGCGGACCATTCTCGAGCGCGCTCTCGCTGACTCCTTCGGCCTGAAGAGCGGCGCTCGCTTCGGTACGCATCGCCTCGAAGAGACCCTCCAAGCTCGGTGCAGCCGCCGTCAGCGGCTCCAGCACCTGCCGTTCGGACCAGCGCTCGAGCCGCGCCTCGTTCAGACCCGCCGCCGAGAGCAGGGCACCGTCGGCGGGAATCAGCACCCGCTGGATTCCGAGTAGCTCGGCGATCGCCACCGCGTGCTGGGCGCCGGCGCCTCCGAACGCGACCAGGGTGTATTCGGAGGGATCGTAGCCGCGCCGCACCGAAATGGCACGAACCGCTCCGGCCATTCGCTCGTTGGCTATCGCCAGAAAACCGCTAAGGAAGTCGTCTGTATCTATATCGACATCGGGAGGAGCCTGGCTCGCGCCCGGGGTGTCGGTGACCTGGGAGGCGGGGCGTCCGGCAGCCGCCCCGACTTCCAGGGCTCTTTTCCTGGCGGCCGCGGAATCAACCCGAAACGGGAATCGCGACGGCACCAGGCGGCCGAGGAGTAGGTTGACGTCGGTCAAGGTCAGTGGCCCGCCGGCCCCGTAACAAGCCGGTCCCGGCCAGGCGCCGGCGCTCTCGGGACCGACTCGTATGCCACCGCCTCGCCAACGGCAAATCGAGCCTCCCCCGGCCGCGACGGTCTCGACCGCCACCGATGCCGAGAGCAACCGCGTCTGCCCCACCGCGGTTTCGGCTCGCAACTCGAGCTCTCCGTCATAGCGACTGACGTCGGTCGAGGTTCCACCCATGTCGAAGGCGATGATCTGCTCGTAGCCGGAGCGGCGTCCGGCCGCGACGGCGCCGACGACTCCGGCAGCCGGCCCCGAAAGCAGGCTGTCCTTGGGTCGGTATTCGGCCGCGCCGACGAGTCCCCCGACACTGGTCATGACGTGCAAACTGCTGGGCTCGAGGCTTCGCGCCACACCACCGAGGTAATCCCGCATGATCTGGGCAAGATAGGCATCGACGAGCGCGGTTTGCGCCCGGGGCACGATCTTGATGCGCCGGCTCAGACTCGAGGAGGTGGACACCTGCCGAAAGCCGGCCGCGGCGAGGACGCGAGCCGCGCGCTCCTCGTGGCGCGGATTGCGAAAAGAATGCAGGAACGCGATCGCCGCGGAATCAAAACCGGCTTCAGAAAGCCGTCGCGCCTCCCGCGCCAGGGACACCTCATCGAGAGCGCTCACGGCCTGGCCCGAGGGGTCCAGGCGCTCATCCACCTCCACCACCGAGCCATAGAGCGGGTCGGGTTTGCGAATCGAAAGCGCGAAGAGATCGACCCTCTGCTGGTTGCCGATCTCCAGGAGATCTCCGAAGCCGCGCGTCACGAACAAAGCGACCCGCGCTCCTTTGCGCTCGAGCAGGGCGTTGGTGCCCCGCGTCGTGGCGAGCCGGAGCGCCACAGGCGGCAGCCGGCGCCCCGGCGCGGTGCCGGTAACCCACCGAATGGCAACGACGGCGGCTTCCTCCGGGGACTGCAGCGAGACCTCCCTGCCCGTCAGCGCGCCTGCCGGGCCGGCCAGCTCGAGTCGATTACCCCGGGACCTGACGATCCCGAGCGACTCCATACCCGCCGCCAGCGTCCAGCCTTCGAAGAAACCATCGACAAAGGGCTCCCCCGCCACGACCACCGTGCGATCGGAAGGCTGCTCGTCGACCACCAGCCGCAACGCGCCCGACGACAAGACCTTGGCGCGGTGCTGACGGCCCTGGGGATCGATTCCCAGGCAATCCGTAAAGGTCCCGCCGGTGTCAACGGCGATCCGCCACGCCGACCCGGGGCTCATTCGGCAGCGCTACGCCGGCTTGCGGCGGCGGCCGGCCAGCCGGGAAGTGACGAAGGCCAGAAAGACAACCACCAGACCGACGGCCGCGAGTGGCGCAATGACCGCCAGGAGCGACAGCACCAGTGAGCCGCCGGCCTCAGCGGTGGACACGATCGGATTGCCAAAACCGGCCGTGGTCAGTGTGGAGGCGCCTCGCGTCCCGGTGGTCACTACCTGAACCGCGCCCGCCAGCCCGCCACCTGCGATGACCGCCATCGTCCATTTCAGATACGGATCCATTCCAGTGATCACCGAAGCCGAGGCCACTACCCCTGCCACGACGGCCGCCGGCGAGGCCACCGTGTCGAGCAGATGATCGACCCAGGGGATGTAGTAGGCGGCGATCTCGAGGGCCGTCGCCACCGCCAAAGTAATCAGCGCCGGTGTGGAGGCGATCCAATCGAAGCTCGACGACAGCGAGAGGTGACCCGAGTAGCCTGCCGCGCTGATCACCAGAAGCGGCACAAAGACTCGAAACCCGCAGGCGGCGGCCAGTCCGAGACCCAGAGCGACGCTGAGAACGGCTTCCATGGGATTATTGTACCAGGGCGTTCTTTGCGAGAGGCTGCTGTAGCGGCCGGCTTCTCAGTGAATCGGTAAGGTCGTGGGGCTCAGGCGTCCAGCATCCGAATGCGACCGACGTGGCGACCACCTTCGAACGGCGTTTCGAGCCAAAGGTCCACCATCGCCTCGACCAGAGCCCAAGGCGACAGCCGTTCACCAATCGAGATCATGTTGGCATCATTGTGCTCGCGCGACAGCCGCGCCGACTCCTCACTCCAGACCAGAGCGCAGCGGACTCCCTTGATGCGATTGGCCGCCATCGCCTCACCGTTTCCCGAACCGCCCAACACGATGCCACGCTCGACCTCGCCGGCAGCCACCGCCGCGGCGGCCGGCATGATGAATCTCGGATAGTCGACCGACTCCTCCGAATCGGTGCCGAAGTCGACGACTTCATGGCCGCGCTCCGAGAGCAAAACCGCGAGCTTTCGTTTGTACTCGAAGCCGGCGTGGTCCGAGGCAAGAGCGATCTTCATCTAATCATCTCCTGAGTTCCGCCTGCGGCCGAAGAGCTGCATGACATCTTGAACTTCCGGAACTGCCTGAAGCCTGGAGAGCCCAAGATACGACAGAGCATAGCCCGAGATCACCACGATGGCCGCCGGCAGCGGAGACCACTCCTGACAGAAGTACCACAAGGTAGTGCCAACCGCGAGCGCAGCCGCCGCGCGGCCATAGGTCGCCGCAACGAAGGACAAGGGCCAGCCCATCGCCATCCCAAGATCCCGCATCCGCGCCCGCAACCAGCCCCACTCCAGCCAGGCGGCGACCGCCGAGCCCAGCGCCAGACCGACCGCGCCCAACTTGAGCAGCCCTCCCTTGCTCCCGGCATCCGCGATCACCGAATCGACGGCGAAGTCGTCCAACCAGAGCATCAACACCACGCCAAGCGCCAACGATACGGCGATGCGCGCCACCGCGATCCTTGCCGGCGTCCTCGTGTCGCCGGCGGCGTAATAGACATTGGTCAGCATGCGCGACCAGGCCGTGGCCAGCAGACCCAGAGCGTAGGCGCCGAGGATGAAGTAGACCAGCCAGTTATCGGCGACCTGGAACTCGCCTCGCCGATAGAGGCCGGCCACGATCAGGAAGCCAAAGGCGCAGTACCCCAGCTGAGTGGGCACGACGAAGAACGATATGCGCCGAATCGCCGAGAGTGTCCGCTTCTCGGCCGCTCTCGTCCTGCCCGCTGACCCGCGAGACAGCTCGGGCAATTCGGCCGCGGCGATCGACAAGGCGAACAGGGAAATTGGCAGCAGATAGAGAACCTGGGCGTTTCCCAGGCCGCTGATCGCCCCTTGGACCAGCCAGGACGCCAGGAACACATCGACGTAGCTCGACAGCTGAGCCGCGCCGCGCGCGGCGAGCACCGGCACGATGTTGTTCAGCGCCTCTCTCACGCCTTCGACAGACCGTGACAGCGAGAGTCTGAATCCCGTGAGCAGGCGCAGCGCAGCCGGCAGCTGCACCAGGAACTGGAGCGCGCCGCCCACGAGCCCTCCCCAGAAGGCGGCCAACAGCACGCGATTCTGCACGATCACCGCCGGCTCGCCAGTGGGCAGCCCCGAGCCCGAACCCACAAGGCTCCACCCGGCGAAGAGGAGAGCCCCGATCACCGCCGCGTTCCACAGCACCGGCGCGAAGTAAGGCAGGAAGAACTTGCGGTGGCTGTTGAGCACGCCCAGGCTCCAAGCCGAAAGCGCCAGGAAAGCGGTCATCGGGAAGAGAATCCGGACGCCGATCACGGCGAGCTCGAAGCGGTTGATGATCATCTCGCCGGCCGCCACACGCGCGGCGTCCCCCAAGTAGCCGGGCGTCAGCGCCGCGACCAACGGCCGTGCCAGAAGGACTCCGGCAAGGGCCACGGCGCAGGCGACGGCGAGCAGCAGGCCGAAGACCGCGCCCGCGAACCTCCCGGCATCGGCTCTGCGCCCCTGGCCCAGAAAGCGCGAGTAGATGGGGATGAAGGCTGCCGACAGAGTCTGCTCGCCAAGCAGGTTCTGGATCAGATTGGGAGCACGGAACGCGCTCCTCAGAACGTCTGCGTGGGACCCCACACCGAAGAAGAATGCCACCGTCGCTTCGCGCACGAGGCCGAATAGCCGGCTGCTCAGGATTCCGGCCCCGACCCGGGCTGCACCACCCAGTCCGCTCCGATTCTGATCCTTGCCCGCGGTCACACCGAACGCAACATACGTCAATCATTACGACGACACAACACGAGATATCGGGGACACGATTCCTTCGTGTCCCCTCCCAACTGGTTTTGCCCGAGTTACTTTCTTGGCGGGCCGAGCCGACCTTCGTGTCCCCGCCCGACTACTGGCATTGGATCACCTGCTAGGATTTCGTGGTGCCGATCTACGAGTTCTACTGCGCCGACTGCAACGCCCTCTTCAACTTCTTCTCCGCGCGCATCGACACCGAGAAGAGGCCCAACTGTCCGCGATGCGGACGGCTACGCCTCGAGCGCCGGCCGGCGAGCTTCGCCACCCTCAGGCACGGCTCGAGCGAGGACAGCGACGAACCGCTCGACCGGCTCGACGACAGCGCGCTCGAGAACGCCATGGAGAGCATGGCGGCAGAGCTCGAAACCCTGGGAGACAGCGAGGACCCGAAGCAGTTCGCCAGGGTCTTGCGCCGGATGGGGCAATCTACTGGACTCGAGATGGGCCCCAAGATGGAAGAGCTTCTCGGACGGCTGGAGTCGGGCGCCGATCTCGACGACCTGGAAGCCGAGATGGACTCGCTCGATACCGAATCCGGCGAGGGATCGGAGTTCGACGATTTCTTCCGGCTGAAGAAGAGAATCGCGATGCTCCGCGAGAGACGGCCTCGCGTCGACACCGAGCTGTACTTCCTCTAGACCGCGTTTTTCGTTTCTCCCTGCTATTCTGGGTAGATGTCCGATCTCCACGAGCAGCTGCTGGAAGCCATAAACGCCCTGAATCAGCGCCTCTTGTTGGTGGTTACCGGAGCGGGCATCAGTGCCGCCAGCGGCATCCCGACCTTCCGCGGCTCCGAGCCCAACGCGGTCTGGAAGGTAAGCGACTTCGAGCTCGCGACCTTCGACTATTTCAGGCGCGATCCCGTCGGCCAGTGGAGCTGGTATCTCGAGCGGTTCAAGCGTGTGGAGTCCGCTGAGCCCAACCCGGCTCACCGGGCGCTCGTAGATCTGGAACAGTGGCACGCCGCCCGTGGAGGACGCTTTCAGCTCGTGACGCAGAACATCGACACCTTGCACGAGCGGGCGGGCACGGATCAACTGATCAAGATCCACGGGACCTCGGCCAGGTTCCGCTGCTCTTCTCCGGGCTGCGAGCGGGGAGCTCCGTCGGGTTCGATCGACAGCACCGAGGTCAGCCTCGACTCGTTTCGAGTCCGGCCGTCGGAAGCCACCCTGCCCCGCTGTCCCGCTTGCAGCAGCCTGCTGCGTGCCCACGTCTTGTTTTTTGACGAGTACTACCAGGATCACGAGGACTACCGCTTCGATCAGGCGATGGATCTCGCCCGAGAAGCCGGGCTCTTCCTCTTTGTCGGTACCTCGTTTTCGGTCGGAATCACCGACCTTCTGCTGCGTCTGGCCGCCGAACAGGGTATCCCGGCGTTTTCGATCGACCCGGGGGGCACACCGCCGGCGTACTTCCCGGTGGTCCACCTCCCGGCGGCTGCAGAAGACCTCCTACCGCAGGTCGCCGAAATGGCGAGAAAGAGCCGGTCCGAAGCATGACCCCGGACTCGAAGCCGCTCGGGAAACTCCTCCAGGAGGGCTCGACGCCCTCCTGGAGCACCGAGCTTCTTCATCATTCCCTGCGCTACGGATTGGCGCCTCCCGAACGCCGCGTGTTCGTCAACCGAACGCTGAGGCTCGAGACCATCCGCCATATCGGTTTTGATCTCGATTTCACGCTTGCCGACTATGAGCGCGAGCCGGTCGAACGCTGCACTTTCGAGCTGGCCCTAGGCCGGCTCATCGACGAACACGGCTATCCGGAGGAGATCCGCGACGCCGAGCTTCGGCCGGACTTCCCCCGCCGGGGGCTGCTGATCGACAAGAAAACCGGGATCGTCCTGCGCATGAACCGCCACCGCTACGTCGGCCAGGCGTTTCTGGGCCGACGACGGCTGAGCCGGACCGAGATGATTGAGTTGTTTCGCCACGAGCCCGTCAAGCCCGCGGACGAGCGCTTCTATCACGTCGACTCGCTCTTCGAGCTGCCCGAAGCCAATCTCTACGCCGAGCTGGTCGAGCTGTCCGAAAGGAAGCCCGAGCTCGGCCTGCCCGATTCTCTGGGTCTGTTCGAGGATACCCGCCGTGCGATCGATTGGGTTCATGCTTCGGAGTCGCTTCAGGCCAAGATTCTCGCCGACCCCGAAACCTACTTGCGTCGGGACCCCGAGATCGCTCTGGCGTTGCTGCGTTTGAAGCTCGGCGGTCGCAAGCTCATTCTACTCACGAATTCGGGCTGGACCTACGCCCGGGACATCTGCGCCTACCTTTTCAGCGGGGTCGTTCCAGGCCTCGACGACTGGCGTGAGCTTTTCGAGCTGGTCATCGTACGCTCCGGCAAACCGAAGTTCTTCCGCACCGAAACCTCGTTCGCACAGCTCGATAACGGCGGCAAGCAGATCGGCACCACGGACACCCCCGCCTGGGGCGGCGTCTACCGCGGTGGCTGTCTCGACGGCCTGATGCGCCTGCTCGACTGCCGCGGAGATCAAGTGCTCTACGTCGGTGACCATATCTACGGCGACATCGTCACCACCAAGCGTCAGTCGAACTGGCGCACCGCCTTGATCGTCCGCGAGCTCGAAGAGGAGTTCCATCAGCGAGCGCAGATGGCCCACGAAATGGACGAGATGGCCGAGCTCAAGAAGGAGCTGGCGGCCGCGGGCCACCAGATGGACCAGCTATACGACGTCCTGACTCTCTACGGAAAAGCGGTCGAGTCGGGAGCCGGATTCGCGCCCGATACCCGCGCCAAGCTCGAAGCGACCTTCGAGGAAACCAAGAAGCGCCATCACGAGCTCCTACGGCAGGTCAGCAAGCTGAGCGAGCGCGTCTCGAACCAGTTCAACCCATGTTGGGGGTCTTTCTTCAAGCAGGGTGGTTCCAAGACCCTGTTCGCCCAGCAGATGGAGTCGTTCTCCTGCCTCTACACCTCGAGGGTGTCGAATCTGGGCCTCTATGGCACCAACCACTACTTTCGGGTTGTCAAGGACCCGATGATGCACGAGCTCGACGTGCCCTGAGCGCCGTACCGCTCCGGCCTACCGTCCGCGAAACATCTCCTGGCGCTTGTAGCCGGACGGAGGCTCGAAGGCATCCGGATCGATCGTTTGCCTCTTGGCCGAGCGCAGGGCCGTCTCGCCCTGGAGCGAGCCATCTTGGTCGAACTCCCGAGTCACCACCGGAAAACCGCCGAGCTCCTTCATGTTTTCGAAAGCCGGGTCGCCCATGCCGCGTCCCTGGCCGAAGTCGGGAAGCGCATCCATCATTTCGCGAAAGAAGCCGGCCATATCTTCGAAGGCGTCGACCACGTCGCTACCGCCCTCGACGTTGTCCCAATCGGTGCTCCATAGCTCGCGAACCTTCCGTCCCTCAACAAGCACTTCGTACTTGACGCACGGATAGCCGTTCTTGTCGGCTCTTTCTCCGGTCTTCTTGAGCTCGCTCTTGGGCCGAGCAGGCGGCTTCGCCGCTGCTCCGGGCATCTTCTGTTTCATCATCTGCTCGACCACCGCCCGCTGGTCCTCGGGCACGTTCTTGAGGGCCTCCTGCATCATCCGGTTGGCGTCGCCCAACTGCCCGGCGATCCCTCGAATCATCTCTTCGTCCATGACCTGGTAGGTGCCTTTGTCGTGGTCAACGACCACCATCTCTCGCCGATCGCCGCGGAAGATCATCTCTCCCTGTGAGCCCCGACCGCCCGAAGCGATCCCCATCTTGAGGTGCCGTCCTTCGACCGCCGCCTGGATCGTCTCCGACTCGGGCGGCGATTGCCTATGATCCTTGACCTCTATCTCGTAGACGACTCCCGCTGCCGCGGGACCCGAGCTCAGAGCCAGGAGTGCCAGGAAGGTGAACAGCTTTCTCATATCGCGCCCTCCATCGAGCAATAGCTTTCTAGCTCGCAGCATACAGCAGGCAGGCGCGGCCGCCCGCCTCCCGCCTGGAGTTCGACCGAACTTCGATAGCCTATGGCCTTCGGAGGGCGCTCGGCCCTTGGAACCGTCGACTACAGGTCGATCCGGTCAGCTGGACAAAACAGGAGGAACCATGCGCTCGCTTGCGGGAAAGACACTGTTCATAACCGGCGCCAGCCGCGGCATCGGCAGATCCATAGCCCTACGGGCGGCTCGGGACGGTGCCAACATCGCCATCGCCTCGAAAACCACCGTCAAGCACCCCAAGCTCCCGGGCACGATTCACTCCGCGGCGGAGGAGATTGAAGACGCGGGTGGCCAGGCGCTGGCGGTCAAGACCGATATCAGGAACGAAGAAGAGGTTACCGCGGCGATCGAGCAAACGGTCGCGCGATTCGGCGGCCTCGACATCCTGGTCAACAACGCCAGCGCGATCTACCTGGCGGGAACCATGGAGACCCCGATGAAGCGCTACGATCTCATGGCGGGAGTCAACGGGCGCGGGACCTTCCTGTGCTCCCAGAAGGCCCTGCCGCACCTCCTCGAAGCGGAGAACCCCCATATCCTCAACATCTCACCGCCCCTTTCGATGAAGGCTCAGTGGTTCAAGAACAACTGCGCCTACACCATGGCCAAGTACGGCATGAGCATGTGTGTCCTCGGAATGGCGGCCGAATTCGAGGAGCAGGGTGTGGCCGTCAATGCGCTCTGGCCTCGTACCACGATCGATACCGCCGCGCTCGCCATGCTCAAAGGCGTGGCCGATCCCAAGAACTGCCGCAAGCCCGAGATCGTAGCCGACGCGGCCCACGCGATCCTGACCCGGAGCAGTCGTGAATGCACCGGCAACTTCTTGATCGATGACGAAGTGCTGCGCGACGAAGGCGTCGTGGACATGAACCAGTACGCCGTCGATCCCAGTCAGGACCTCTTTATCGACTTCTTTCTCGACTAGAGCTCGCCTGCGATCGCTAGAGCAGATCCGAAAGCGACGCGCCGGGCGGTCGCTCCTCGGGCTCGGCGTCGCGCCGCAGAATCCTGGCGCTGGTCCTGCCACCGAGCACGGCACTGCGTCCGTCGACGCGGATCCACGCGCCTTCTCGAATCCCCACAACGGGGTTCTCATTCTCTTCGACGTATTCGATCAGTCGCTGCTCGCGGGTCTCGCCCATGTGACTCGAGGCCGGGTCCGCGTCGATGTAGTGCGGGTTGATCTGGAATGGCACCAGATGCAGCGCGTCGAAGGACCGCGGCTGCACGATGGGCATGTCATTGGTCGTGCGGATCGTCGGAGCGGCAATGTTCGAGCCCGCGCTGGCGCCCATGTAGGCCATGCCTTCGGCGACCCGGCGGCGCGTCACGTCCAGCAGACCCGAGTCCTGGAGAGTCTTGAGCAGGCGAAAGGTGTTGCCGCCTCCGACAAACACCGCCACCGCTCGCTCCAAGGTCATACGCCCCCGTTCATCGGCCGTGACCACGTCGACGTCGACGCCTTCCCGCTGGAATCGCTCCGCGGCCGTCGCCCCGTAGGCCGATCGATCGAAAGCCGCGAACGGGACAAAAGCCAGGCGATCGGCACCTGCCAGAACGGACAGCATCTCGCCGATACAATGGTCGAGGTAAGCCTCACCGAAGTTAGTCGAGTTACTGATCAGGAGGAGCTTCATGACCGGCGACATCTTACGGACCGAAGTGGCAGAAATGAACCGGCTCCTCGATCCCGAGCCGACCCGGGCCGGATCGTGAGCTTCAACAACCGACTCGGCATGACCGAGAGCGAAGATGGGCGATCCATCGTGCTGGACGCAAACGAAGAGCACTTGGTCGCCCCGGACACCGTCCACTTCGCCGTCCTTGCGACCCTCGGCGAAGTCTCAGCCGCCCAAGCCGTGGCCAAGCCAGTGGTTCCGGTCGCCGTCTCACTCCAACTCATGAGCCGAGCCCGTGCGCAACGCTTGACCGCCAGAGGTAAGGTGCTCAAGTCCGGTCGAAGCCTGGCCTTCGCCGAAGGCGAAGTCACCCAGGGAGACAAGCTGGTAGCGAAGGTCACCGTGACCTTCGCCCTGATCTGAAGAGTCTGTCGGCTCCCAGACTCAGTTCGTGTGCAGGGCCTCGGCCTCTCGAGCCGCGACCTCGGCCTCGGTCGGCGCGGTGACCGGCTCGAGCCACTCCTTGTACTCTTCGAGCTCGCCCCGAATCACCTGGAAGTAACGCTTCTGCAGCCGGAGGGTGAGCGGTCCCGGCCTGCCCTCACCGATCAGACGATCATCGACCTCACGAATCGGAGTTACCTCCGCCGCGGTCCCGGTCAGAAATGCCTCCTCGGCCAGGTACAGCTCATCGCGAGTGAAGAAGCGGTCGTAGACCTCGAGGCCCTCGGCGACCGCCAGCTTCATGATGGTGTCGCGGGTGATCCCCTGCAGGACGCTGTTTAGAGGCGGCGTAATCAGCTTGCCGTCCCGCAGGATGAACAGGTTCTCACCGCTGCCTTCGGCCACATTGCCCTGGATGTCGAGCATGATCGCTTCCTCGTAGCCGAGTCTCACCGCTTCACGTTTGGCCAGCACCGAGTTGATGTAGTTGCCGGTGGCCTTGGCCTTGAGCAGCGCCGCATTGGGAAAGTGTCTCGCGTAGCTCGAGACCTTGCAGCGAATCCCCTTGGTGAGGGCCTCGTCTCCCAGATACGCTCCCCACGGCCAGGTCATGACCGACACTTCCACCGGGTTGTCCTTGGGATAGACCCCCATCGAACCGGCTCCCAGAACCGCGAGCGGCCGGATGTAGCAGGCGTCATGCTGGTTGCGGCGGATCAGCTCCAAGCAGACGTCCTTGAGAGTTTTCCGGTCATACGGGAGATTCATCTCCAGGATCTTGGCCGACCCCTCAAGGCGCCGGAGGTGGTCGTCGAGCCGAAAGACGGCGGTGCCGCCACTGGTCTGCTCATAGGCTCGAATGCCCTCGAAGACCCCCAAACCGTAATGCAGCGTGTGGGTCTGGAGATGCACCGTGCCGGCGTCCCAGGGAAGATATTCACCGTCGAACCAGAGGACTTCTGCTTTCGGTCTATTGCTCATAAACACTCCTTGTAATGCAATCTTATCAGACTCTCTACGCAGGGTTCTCAAGGCCGGTTTTGGCTCACCGACCGCCTCGGTTGCCTCCCGAGTTGATAAGCTCCGCGTGTTTGGTCCGGGGGAGGATACCCATTATGCAGGTGCGCCCAAGAACTTGTTTCCGGCACCGCCGCTCGTGGCAGCGGTGGTTTTTCGTGTTGGCTCTTTGCGCTCTGGCAAGGCCCGGCGCGTCGAGCGCCCAGCCGTGGAGCGGTGGTTCGACGCTCGGTGTCCAGATCCGTGGCGCCGGTGGCCCGATCGAGGGAGCGGTCGTCGAGGTCCGGCACCGTCGCCCGGGTCTCACTACCGGCCCCGAGGCCCGTCGAACGGACAGCCGCGGGCAAGCCAACTTCGTGGGGCTCATCGACGGTCGCTGGAGCCTCGAGATCAAGCACCCCGAGTATCTCTCCTTCGTGGCATCGATCGACGTCCAGCGCGGCAAGAAGCCCGAGATCGTCACGCAGTTTCTCGAGGCCACGGGACCCGGCCGCGGTACCTTCCGCGTGAAGTTCCTCCGCAGCGACCAGCCGTTCGGCGAAGTCATACCCGGCACCGCCATCGCCGAGACAGAGGCCCAACCAGAGCCCGAACGGCCGGTTTCGATGCCGGCTCCCCCGACTGACCCGGCTACCCCGGCTGACCCGGCTTCCGAGGGCACGCCAGACAGTGGTCGGGTCGAGTCGCGAGCCGTCCCCAGCACGGTCGTCACCCCGGCTCCCCAACCGCCGGCGTCCCCTTCGGAAGTGCCGACGGAGAAACAGCCCCCCGCGGCCGAGCCCGAGCCCGACACTCGAACGCTCACCGCCGAGGTGCCAACGCCTCTGGAGAGTCAGGCCGAGAAACCCGCGCCGGCTCCCGAAGCCCCGCTTCCGGTCGAGGTACCGGCGCCGGACGAGACTCCGCCCCGCGCGGAGGCTGCGCCAACGCCCACGGGGGCGGCCGAACCGCCTGCGGTCGCTAGAGTAGAGGCCGAGGACGAGGCCCTGGCGCCTGCTCCGCCGCCTCCGGTCGAGGCACCCGCGAGCGCACCGGAGGTGTCGATTGCCCCGGTGAGCCCGCCCGAGTTCGTCGCCGAACCGACGCCAGTTGTGGAGACGGTCGTACCGGAGACCTCCGAACCGGACGAAATGGCGCCGCCGGCGCCGGCTCGACTGCCGATTCCGGCCGGCGCCCCAGGCTCGATCCGAGCCTATCGGGACCGAACCTGCTTCGAGTGTAAGCCGGGAGAGTGGGCCGTCACGACCGAGCTCGCGGTGACGGGCGGAGAGGCCTGCCGAGCGACCGCCGCGGTCGCCGTGCGCAAAGCCATGAGCGATGTCGCCGCCGCGGCCAGCGATCAGCTCGCGAGCTTCACCGGCCCCATGCCTCTTGCCCTCCAGCAACTGCCCCTGGCGGCGGCCACGACCGCGGCCAGGAACACCTTGGCTCCCTACCTGGAGCCGACCGTTTCCTGCAGATTTCTGGCCGTCGTGCTTCCGCAGGGTGGTCGCTTCACGGGCTTTCGATTCGAGGCTTTCGAGGGCGAAGCGGGTGGAGACTGCACCGGAGAACAGGAATGCGAGATCGGTCAGGCGAGATTCCTGTTCAGCCCCGGGATCGCTCGCGGAACCGGCGCCTCGATCGTCTACTCGCTTTTCCAAAACACGGGCGGCGCCGTTCGGACCGCGCGCCTGACGGCCTTCTTCCTGCCGGCCGCGGGCTGGTCTCCCGAATAGACCGAGCCGGTCGGGCTAGCCTGACCTTCTCACGAGCGTTCGTAGCGAGACGCCGGAGATGTTTGAGGATGCAAGGCTTGCGACCGAGGCTGACGCAGGCGTACTCGACGTACGCCGAGGAAGCCGATGGGAGCGTAACGCTGCAGATTCAAGTATTTACGGCGTCGCAGTAGAAGGTTGGTGAGAAGGCCAGGCTAGAGCAGCTCGCCGCGAGTCACGG
>JAAENP010000142.1 GCA_024224155.1 bacterium | reverse complement strand
GGTAGACCCGCTGGATGGGTTGCCAGTTGCGAGTCTCACCAGACCACCGCCGAGGATTGCGGCGCCGAGCTCGCTCGTAGACGCGCCGGCGCTGCTGGAGGATCTCCTCTTGCCGGCCGGCATGCCGATCTTCCGGCGTCACGAAGCGAATCGCGCTGTGAAGGTGCTCGGTGTTGTACCAGCGCACGAAGCCCTCGACCCACAACCTCGCCTCCTCAAGGCTCGCGAAGGGGGCCGAAGGGTACTCGGGCCGGTACTTCAGGGTCCGGAACAGCGCCTCGGAGTACGGGTTGTCGTCACTGACGCGCGGCCGGCTGAACGAGGCGACGACGCCCAGTCGCTGTAGGGTCGCCAACATGGTCGAGCCCTTCATCGGGCCACCGTTGTCGGAGTGCAGCACCACGCCGTCCGGATCCAGATCGTGGCGGCGGCAGGTCCGCTCGAAGAGCTCGGCCGCCAGGTCCATCGACTCCTCCCGATAGACCGCAGCGCCCATGATCTTGCGGCTCCAGACGTCCAGAATCAGGTACAGGTAGTAGAAGCTGCCGCGCACCGGAGAGCGCAGGTAGGTGATGTCCCAGCTGAACACCTGGTTGGGGCCCGTGGCCACATGCTCTCGAGGGCGCCAAGTGATGGCCGGCCGCGTGCGCTCTCGGTGAGACAGCAGCGCCTCCTCGCGCAGGAGACGGTACATCGTCGCTTCCGACGCGACGTAGGTGCCCTCATCGGCCAGCCGGGGAACGATCTGGTGCGGCGACAGGTCGCAGTACGCCGGCGAGGTGACGATCTCCAGCACCTCTTGGCGCTCGGCCGCCGACAGCTTGTTGGCCGGTTCGCTGTGAGGGCCATGACGGCAATCCTCGCCACCGCCCTGCTGACGCCAGCGTTGGATCGTCCTGGCCGTCAGGCCGATCGTCTTGCAGGCCAGCCTGAGCCGCGCGCCAGCGCGCACCGCCTCATCGATCAAGTCGAGGATCATCTGCCTCTCCTCGGCATCGTGTCGCCGTCCTCGTCCCCCCAGATCGCGTGGACTTTTTTTTTCAGCACCAGCAGTGCTGCTGTCTCCGCCAGCGCCTTGTCCTTACGCTGCAGCTCGCGCTCCAGCTCGCGGATACGCCGCGCCTCTGGCGAGGCCTTCTTCGATCGCAGCGCCTTCAGACCAGCAACGATCTGCTCGCGCCACTGCCTCAGATGAGTCCGATGCAGCCCGCGACGGCGCAAGAAAACGCCGAGCTCTTCCTCCGACAACGTGTCCGCTTCCATCACCGCCGCCAACTTGGCCTCCGGCGTCCAATCCTGCGGCCTCTTGCCCTTCGTACGTTTGCTTTTTCCCATGCCCCCGACTCTACCGGCTTCGCGAACCCACTTTGACAGTGTCGGCTGAGGCACCCCGACCTCCTCGGACAACGCCGTCGCCGAAGGCGCTCCCGGGGCGCTCAGCCGTTGCACCATCTTCGCCTTGAAGGCGTGCGGATACTCCATGATCACCTCCGTCGCAACAGCTCGCGGCGCAGGCCCACATCCGACGTCTGGGCGACCGCC
>JAAENP010000141.1 GCA_024224155.1 bacterium | reverse complement strand
GCGGCAGGCCGGTCGCCGCGGCGAAGCGCTCGAGGTTGCCGGCGTGGTCCTCGTGATGATGGCTGACGACGACTCTGGACAGGGGCTGCTCATCGGCGAACCGCCGGACAACCTGCCACTCGTTCGGGGGGCCGGTGTCGATCAGGGTCTCGCCCAAACGCCACAGAATGCAGGTCGTGTTCACGCGTCCGCCGAAGCGTCCGACGCGGATGCCCCGGACGTCGCGCCAATCGATCCGCTCGTGCAGGCTCATCGCACCTCTCGAAGGACTCCGTCAGCGCTCCCAACCTACCTCATTCTAAGGAGAGGCCGGGTGTCTCTCAGTCTCGCGCTTCGTCCGAATGCGCGCTGCGCACGCGGCCGGCCGCCCAGGTGCGCAGGCCCTCGACTTTCTCGGCCATGGTCTGAGCCAGCGGCCGGGGGGCGCGGATCTCGCCGAGCAGTAGCTCGTCGTCGAGCTCGCGCTCGGCCGCAAAGGCCGTGAACAGGGCCGCGACCACGGCCTGCTCGAGTTCGGCGCCGCTGAAATCGTGGGTTTCGGCGACCAACCGGTCGAGGTCGAATCCGGTCGGCTCTTGACCGCGCTTCGAAAGATGAATGGCCAAGATCTCCCGGCGGCCGACGGGGTCGGGTAGGTCGACGAAGAAGATCTCGTCGAACCGACCCTTGCGCAGAAGCTCCGGCGGCAGGCGGTGGACGTCATTGGCGGTGGCGACCACGAACACCGGCGCCTCGCGATCTTGCATCCAGGACAGGAACGTCCCGAAAACCCGCTTTGACACTCCGCCGTCCTCGGCTCCGCCGCTGGCGAAGGCCTTCTCCAATTCGTCGATCCACAGAATCACGGGCGCGATCCGTTCGGCGGTAGCCACCGCGCGCCGGAAGTTCTTCTCGGTCTCGCCGATGTACTTGTTGTAGAGGCGCGACGGATCGAGTCGTAGGAGCGGCAAGCTCCACTCCGTCGCCACCGCCTTGGCCGAGAGGCTCTTGCCACAGCCGGGGACGCCTACCAGCAGGATTCCCTTCGGAAAGGCGAGGCCGTACTGCGCGGCGCCGCTCGGGTTCAGCAGCAGTTGCTGGCGCTGACGGAGCCATGATTTGAGGGCCTCCAAGCCGGCGATCTCGGCGAGGCTCTCCTCGATCGGAAAGTACTCGAGAACACCGTCCTCTTCGACGACCTCGCGCTTAGCGTCGACGATGCCCTGCAAGTCCTCGATCGAGAGCTTGCCGTCTTCGATGATCGACTTGGTCAGTACTTTCTCCGCTTCCATCAGCGTCAGTCCCTGGAGCCCGTTGAGCACACGCTTCAGCTCCTCTCTGGACAGCGTGTAGTCGACGTTCATTCGCTGCGAAAGGTCGCGGAGGATGTGCCGAATGAGCTCGCGGTAGTCCTGCGGAGCCGGCGGCGGCAGGTGCAGGAGAGCGCTCTGTGCCTGAAGCGCGGCGGGCACTTCCACGTCGGGGCCCGTCAGCACCAGAGCTCCCGGTCGACGCTGAAACGGCTCGATGGCATCGCGCAGGTGCTCGACCGAGGTCGGATCCTCGAAGTCCGACTCGTGAACCCGAAACTGGTAGATCGCCGGCTGGTTGCTGTGCTCGGCATGCGCCAGTGCCTTGATCAGGTCTTTGGTGTCGTAGATCTCGCTGCCGAGGCCCGATCGCTTGAGGCCCTTCGAGCGTCGCCAGACGAAGAGCGCGAGGCTCATCGAGTCCGCCAGATAGCGCAGCAGGGTTTCGGCGCGGTCCTCTTCTACGGTGCGCAGGAAGATGAGTCCGTACCGCGACCGAATCAACAGCGACAGATCGCGCAGTAGGTCGGATGCGGGGTGTGCGGTTGTGGCGGTCAAAGGTCTTCGCTAAGGGGAATGCGGTGACAGAAGGGAATGCGGTTACAGGATACTCATTCCCCCGTTGGAGCGGTTCCGGCTAAGAGGATCGTGTCTGCGTCACGGTTGCGAGTTGTCGATTACGGCCTCCGCGGGCATCTTCAGTCGCGCTTCGTCAAACGGTTCTTGGAACGACCAGTTGCGAATCTGACAGGTCGCGTAGACATTACCGTCTTCATAGATCGTGAATCTGGTCGGCACGATCAGGCCGTCGACCGTCGCCCAGTCGTCGTAGACCAACAGGTGTCCGGGCGAATGCTCCACGCCTTCGGGAAGGATCGAACTGTAGGTCACGATATAGCGATTGGCATGGAGCCGGTGCGTTTCCGGGTGGATCAACAAGTCGTAGTAGTCGTCCGGCGTGTCGCCGATGCCTTCCTCGAAGGTCATTTTGACCGTGCGATATTCGGTCGGGTCGCCGGCCAGAGTCGTCGTTCCGGTTTCCTCCAGCACGACACCCGGGTCGAGCGTCAGCCACGGGAGGTTGAGGAAGTAGTAGTTCAGCAACGCAAAGAACCGAGGTGGCATGGGAGCCTCCCAGTTCGCGCTCCAGGCCTGTTCCCCGTCCCAGCCCATGCGCATTTCGGTGCCGGGATAGTCGATCAATGCGCGACGATTCCCTTGCTCGACCTGAATCTGAGACCACATGGGGCCCTCACCCCAGAGATCCTCGAAGTAGACCGAGGGCGCAGATTCCCAGGCTTCCATTCCGCCGTGTGCTTCGATCATTTCTTGGACGATCGTAGGAGCGCTGTTCATGCGCGTCGACGCCGCTCGCTCGTCGGCCGGCGAGGCGGCGAGTGTTTCAGAGCGGGCCGAGCCCGCCGAGCTTGGCGATTCCGCGGATTCGGGGGCGGTTCCGCATCCGGTTGTCGCGGCGAGGAACGACACACACGCGATGTGGGCGATCCGAGCTGGCCAACGGTTTCTATTAGGCGGGTTGAGTCTCATCGCAGGCTCCCTATTCGACGATCCCAGGCAGGCAGCTTCGGCGTGCCGGGGCGATAGTAGCTCACCGAGGGCCCGATCGACGGGTCTGCCCCGCAGTCCAGTATCCTTCGCTCGTGGCTGCTCCGCTTACCGTCCTTCTCTCCGTTCACAAGGCGCCCCTTCGACAGCGGGTCCGTGCGTTGCTTGCCGGCTTTGAATCCGTCGAGCTGGTTGCCGAGTGCACGAGTGGAGCTGACACCCTACGCGCAATGCGCGAGCACGAACCTTCGGTCGTTCTTCTCGATGCACAGATGCCGGATCTGGGTGCTTTCGACATCCTCGGCGAGATCGGCCCCGATGCGATGCCATCGGTGGTGTTCCTCACCGACTTCGACAGCGCGATCGTGCGCGTCCTCGAGGTCCATTCGATCAACTACCTGCTGCTGCCGTTGAACGAAGAGCGCTTCCACTCCACCTTCACGCGAGCGCTGCGCCAGACCCAGGGGCGAGCGCTGGCCGGTGTTCGCCGTCGTCTCGTCCGCCTGCTGGCTGCCGATGAAGAGGGATCGAAGGAGCGACGCATCCCGGTTCGTAACGCCGGCAAGGCGCACTTCGTGGATCTAGACGACATCCGCTGGGTTGAGGGCGTCGGCACCCTGGCGCGGTTGCACCTGGACGACCGCACGCACGTGGTCAGAGCCGAGCTCGATGAGTTGGCCGAACGGTTCGCCGCTGACTTCGTGCGCATCCACTCCATATTGGTGCGCACAGCCGAGATCGCCGAGATTCAGCGAACCGACAGGGGTGACCTCTTGGTCAAACTCCGCGACGGCAAGCACATACGCCTCAGCCAGGGCGAGCGTCCGCAGGTTGTTCCGGCTTCCGAGGAAGTCGAGCCCCCGGCGTAAAGACCCTCCTACCGCCTGAGCACTCCCAGTGCAAAGTCTCGCCCCAAACCTTGAGCGTAGGCCAGAGAGATCCACAGCATGGCGAGTGGCTCGAGATAGCGGGCGCTCGTGATGGGGCCCGCGTCGATCGCCTCGAAGCCGATGTCTTCGACCAGGGCATGCACCTCGCCGCGGCGGGCGCTTTCGTCGCCGCAGTAAAACATAACCGATCGACGCCCTTCGAGCTCCGGCTGGGCCATGTTGTTTGCGCCGGTAGTGTTGAAGGCCTTGAAGACGGCGGCGCCCGGCCAAGATCGCCGTTGCCGTCAGGATCAGGAAGACAGCGAGCATCAGCCAGAACACGACTCGGCGTCGCGCGGGTGTCGTCTCGATGCGCCCAAGCGTCCCCCAGAAGACCAGCTATGAAGAGCGCGTCGACTGGGAAAAGTGCGCCCTCGTATTCAAAAGGGAGCTCTGAGAGCTGCTGAGAACGGTGCCAGCTTTTTCTTCGATCCGCTCATGGTCGCGCTGGCAGGGCAGCGACAGCCTGGGATAGCTCGAAGGACAGGCGCCGGGTGAACTTGGGGTGCGCCTCCGGTTCGGTGGCCCACCTCGGCGTGGCCGTTAGGATCATCGGAATCCACCCCATTGCGAATGCTCCGCGGATCGGGCAGTCGACGGTCACGCTGTGTTCGCCCCGTGAGATCGTGAAGGCCCAGTGGTAGCTTCCCCGGACGATTTGCGGAACGATCCCCAGAGTTAGCATGGGGAAGATCGGAACAAAACCACCGCCAGGCTCCTCTGCGAGATCGCACGGATGGAGAGGTCGGATAAAAACGTCCGGTTCCTCCTCGAGGGCCCAGTCGAAGTCGATTTGAGAGAAGAAGTCGGTTGCTCGGATCGAGTCTCTGAAGGCCTCGGAGTAGTCGGCGGCGTCGATGTCGCCGCTGTCGAAGCTCCGGATTCCGGCGACGAGGCTCCCTTCAGTGGACTGGACGAACCGGTTTTCCGCCGGGGTGAGCGGCTTCGGGACGCTGTACCCCATGCAGCCAAGCGTGGCACACGGGACGAGAGCCGCGACCCAAAGTCTCGACATCCAGCGACCCTGGTAGCGAGGCATGCGGTAGACGATATCAGGGCGACGGGCTGATCAGCCTGGAGGGAAACTCGGGGAAACTCGGTGACAGGATACTCATTTCCTGAGGAATCGGTGCTTGCCTCTTCCCCGGCACTCCGAGGGCTTGCCGAACGCCGCTCGGTATGGGATAGTCAACCAGGCGTAAGTAAGGCGTAAATCGTCGAGGCCCAACTTTCAGTGTCTTTCTGACGTATCTCAAGGACTTCGAACAAACCGAGAGGAGAAACAGTGTCTGGAGAATTCCCCAAGGGTCGTTTTGTCTGGTTCGACTTGATGACCGAGGACCCGGCCGGCGGCCAGGACTTCTACACCCAGCTGATCGGATGGCAAACGGAGGTTTGGGACGGCGGCGAGAAGCCTTACACCATGTGGAAGAACGGTGAGACCTCCATTGGCGGCGTCGTGCAGTTGCCCGATGAGGCGAAGCGGGGCGGCGCGCCGTCGCACTGGCTCGGCTACGTTGCGGTGCCCGACGTCGACGCCTCGGCCGAGAAGATCAAGGAGCTCGGTGGGCAGATTCTGAACGGACCCATGGAGGTCCCGGGCGGAGGCAGGATCGTCCAGGCGATGGATCCTCAGGGCGCGGCGTTCGCCCTGCACACGCCCGGAGCGGAGCAGGCTGGTTAGGCGATAAGAACCGAGAGTGCGGCGAGGAATCCGGGTAGATTCCTCGCTGCGCTCGCCCGTAGCGAGCCTGTCAGATAGAGGTGCGAGCCTTCTCGTGAGCGGTCCTTTTTCTGAGTGGAGCTCAGGTAGAGGCGAGACCTCGAGTTAGCATTGCAAGACGTGACTCGAGCGATTCCAGCCGTTTCGACTCTGCTCGCGCTGGCGGTGGTCTCTTGCGGCGTGCCGGAGCCTGGAGCGAAAAAGCGCAGGCCAACTCAGCTCGCTTCAGGTCTGAGGAGCTTCCAATCGGCAACGGACGCGCAGCGGGTGCTTGGGCAACCAAACTGGGCGATCATGCACGAGGACAAGTCGCCGGCCCGAGGGAAATGCCCGCGATTCGACTCCTTGGCCATTTCGGTTCAGCCGTGGTCCCATCTAGGACATCTCGGCGAGCTTCAGCTTGGCTTCACTAACGACGTCCTCACCCAGGCCCTGTTCTACCCAAGCAATCCCGAGAGTTACCTTGAGGCCCTTGGCAAGACCGGCCTCGTCTTCGACCGGGAGAACTCGTTCGGTGTCCCCCTTGCTCGGATGTCGCTTCGAACGGAGGTCAGGCACTGGAGACGCTACGACGGACGGCATTACGTCGCGTGGGTGGACACCGCTTTGGAAGACGAGCAAGGCCGGTGGATTTCAACGTGCTCGTAGAGCCTTCCAAGCCAGAGGTGCTGCTCGAGATAGGACGCCAAGATAGGGGTGCCAGCCACTTATCCGAGGCTGGTGCAGACATTCGTTTCTTCATGGATGGCGAAACGGGCAACATGATCCACAGCACGGTCCCACCGCATCAAACAAATAGAGCGACGGTTCACTTAACCGTTGGCGAACTTTGGTACGTGTTCGAGGGACACGGTGAGATTTGGAGAGAATGGCTTGGAGAGTTGCGTCGCGACTCTCGTTGCGGGCACCTCAATCGACATCCCAGCAGGAATGGCTTTTCAGTACCGAAACGTTTCAGACCAGGACTTCAAGTTCATTTGCATCACCATGCCTTCTTGGCCGGGTGCCTCAGAGACTGCTTATGTCGATGGCAAGTGGCAGCCAACTGTTTGACGAGCTGAACGTCGAGGCGTTTAGACCAATACTCTGACCTCGATATGCGAGGCGCAGGTGCGACTAGCTGCAAGCTGGAGCCGCCCTCCTAGCGCCCCAGAGCGGTCAGCATCCGCAGGATCGCTGTCGCGGTGAGGATCAGGAAGGCAGCGAGCATCAGCCAGAATACGACCCGGCGCCGTGCGGGTGTCGCCTCGATGCGCTCGGTGGTGCCCGAGCGGAGATCTTCGAGAGCCTCGCGCATCTCTCGCACCGAAGGGAGATAGGGACACAATACGTAATGTCCCAGCGCGGGCCAATAGCCGGCCCGTGTGGATGGGGTCAGCCGATAGAGGTGCACTTCCGGTAGGGGTGACGGCCGGAGAGTGGGGTGGGGTTAGGGGGTGCGAATTCGCGGAAGCAGACAATCGGGGTGGCTCTCGATCAGGCCGGGGTGGGTGAGCTGG
>JAAENP010000140.1 GCA_024224155.1 bacterium | reverse complement strand
CGACAGAGGTTCCCAGTCATTTTGCCGGGCGTGATCTTGGTGCCGAGGACTTGGCACTGATCCGCGAAGTCGTCGAGACCTGCTCGGGCATCAGTCGCACCGAGTTGGCCAAGACAGTGTGCGAGTTGCTCGGTTGGCGGCGGCCCGATGGCTCGCTGATCGCCCTGGAGTGCCGAGAGTATCTGGAGTCGTTGGAGGCGTGCGGATTTGTGCGCTTGCCACCGCTGCAGCGCCGGCGGCCGAAGGGCTCTACGACCCGGATTCCGAAGACGGCGCGCGGAGAGCCGGGCGAAGCGCTGGTAGGCTCGGTGGAAGAGTTAGGCTCGCTGAGCATCGAAGAGGTTCGCAACTCAGCCGACAGTGAGTTGTTCCGTGAGTTGGTGGGGCGCTATCACTACCAGGGCTATACGGTGGCCTACGGTGCTCAGCTGCGGTATCTGGTATGGATTGAGCAGCCGCATCGCCAAGTGGTGGGATGCCTGCGCTTGTCGAGCCCTGCCTGGCGTTTGTCGGCGCGAGATCAGTGGATTGGCTGGAGCGAGACGGCCCGGTGTAGCAATCTCCAGCGGGTGGTGAACAACAGCCGTTTTCTGTTGCTACCGTGGGTACGGATCCGCAATCTTGCCAGCCGTGTCCTGGCTCAGGGGGCTCGGCAAGTGAGCCTCGACTG
>JAAENP010000139.1 GCA_024224155.1 bacterium | reverse complement strand
GGGGGGGGGGGGGGGTGGGAGGGGGTGGGGGGTGGGGGGAGGTGGGGTGGGGAGGTGGGGGGGGGTGGGGGGGGGGGTGGGGGAGTGTGGGGGGGGGGGGGGGGGTGGGGGGGGGGGGCGTGGGGTTGGGAGGTGGGGGGGGGTGGGGGGGGGGGTGGGGGGGCGAAAATGGGGGGCTTTTGGGGCCGTCAACGGGCGTCAGGCTCGTCAAAGGGCGCCGGGTGGGAGGAGGACCAGGACGGCCCGCCTCTATGTTGTGCCTCCCGAGCTTCCAAGCCGCGGTATCTCGTGGCCCCTATGTTGTGCCAGGCCAAGATCCGCTGCGGAGATCTCGTACCTCTAAAACCGGCTGCCCACATCTTGTACCTGGCGAGAATCCGCTGCGGACATCTCGTACCGCCTATCTCGTACCGCCCGAGCATCCAAGCCGCGTTATCTCGTACCGCCTATCTGGTACCGGGTGAGCGCCCAAGCCGCGGTATCTCGTACCAGCGGGAGGCGTGCCGACCCAAACGGGGCCTGATTCGTGGGGTTTCGGTGGGCACGCTTACATCGCTTGCATCGCTTACATCGTCACCAGGCGACCTCTGGTCTTTTTTTATCTTGTGGGGGCGGAGGAGATCCTTATATAATGAACGGGACGTAAAATGCTGCCCCATTGCGGGTTGTTTCGGGGCCGCAGGAAGGAGAGCATGGACAAGGGCAAGCGAGAGGAGCGCCGATGCAGGCGGTGCGGCTGGACCTGGACGCCCCGGGTGCCGAGACCCAAGAGGTGTCCGAAGTGCATCTCGCCCTACTGGGCCACGGAGCGACAGAAGACGACGATGCCCAGAGCCAGACCGCGAATCAGAAACGGGGAGGGGGACGAGCGTCGGGGCGCCGTCTAACCAAGAAAAATGGCGCCGGGGGCTGAACCCGACGCCGGTATCGAAAGGAGTAGGCAATCACATGGTAAACCAAAACAAGGATGCTCGCAACGACATGGGGTCGGTGGCGGCCGAGCTGATCACGAGGGGCGCCGACGTGATCGCGGTGGAGCACGACCAGATGCGCAAGATCGCGGTCGTGCATCGGCGCAACCCGGCGGTGGCGATGGAGACGGCGATCGCCGAGCTGAAGGCGTTCCCCGAGCTGGCGGAGAAGGGGTACTACTCCATCCCCCGCAAGGGGAAGGGCTGCACGCACGCCCCGGGCAAGACGTGCGAGAGCTGCATCCGGATCGAGGGGGCCAGCGTGGGGGCGACCCGCGTCGTGTCCCGGTGCTGGGGCAACTGCACCGCCGGGGTCCGGGTGTCGGACGAGACCGACGAGTACTGGGACCTGGAGGGGCGCTTCATGGACTTCGAGACCAACTTCTCGGCGACGAGGGGGCTGCGCCTGCTGAAGCGGGTGAAGTGGGGCGGCCAGGTGAAGCTCCTCAGCTCCATGGACCCGCAGATGGAGATGCAGATCTTCCAGGCCGGGGTGAGCAAGGCCTGGCGGAACGTGGTCCGGGACGGCGTGCCGGAGGCCATCCTGGAGCGGTACTGGAGGGAGGCCAAGCTGCTGGTCGTGGGCAAGCAGCCGAACCGGAAGCTCTCCAAGAAGGCGGTCAAGAAGATCCTGGACGCCTTCGCGGTGATCCGGGTCTCGGCGGAGATGCTCGAGGAGCACATGGGCCGGACGATGGACGAGTGGACCCAGGAGGACGCCGGACGGATGCGGGGGCTGCTCTCGGCGATCGAGGGCGGGGAGACGCAGGTCGGCCAGGTGTTCGGGGCGACCGTGCGGGAGCCGGAGCCGGTCAAGGAGCCGGAGCCAAAGCCGGAAGGGGCCAAGGAGGACAAGCCGCCCGAGGGGGAGAAGGGCAAGGCGCCGGAGGGCATAGGCACGCAGGTCTGGGAGGGCAAGGCGCCGGAGGATGAGGATCCTCCGCAGCTCGAGGAGCCGCCCGTGGTCAACCTGGACGAGCCGCCGCCGAAGGACGAGCCGCCGCCGCCGAAGGACGAGGACCAGGAGCCGACCGTCTATGCCCCCGCGGGGCTGTTCGATGAGTAGCGAGGAGCGGGCCTCATGAACCTGGAGAGCGTGCGGGAGACGCGGGACGGCCTGCGCTGGTACGTGGGGAACGGGGGGCGAACCTACCCCTCCGTGACCACGGCCCTGGGGTGGGTGTTCCACAACCGGGAGTGGGTCCGGTACGACATGGACGCCGCCCACGTGGTTCACGCCCGGAACAAGGGCCGGGCGATCCACACGGCGTGCTACTGGATGGCGAAGGGGCGCGAGCTCGACCCGGCCTCGGTGGACGAGGAGCTGGAGCCGTACATCGAGCAGTTCCGGGACTTCATGAGGGTGACCGGCTTCCGGCCGACCGATACGGAGTTCCTGGTGGTCTCGCAGCGGTACGGCTACGCCGGGCGGGGCGACCTCTGCGGCAATGTGCCGGAGGAGAAGACGGCCCACCTGGTGGACATCAAGTCGGGACAGCTCCAGACGGACATGGCGGGGTGGCAGACGGCGGGCTATCTCCGGGCCTGGCGGGAGATGAAGAGGGACCGCCTGGTCTTCAGGCGATGCGTGCTCCACCTGAACGGAAAGGGCCGGGACAAGTGGCGGTACGTGGGGATGAGCAAGCCGGGGGACTGGGCGGTCTTCCTGTCGGCCCTCAACTGCTTCAAGGCCGCGGAGGCCGGGGGGATGCTGTGAGAAAGATACGTTTCGGAAAGAAGCTCTGTCCGCACTGCTCGGGGAGGTATCGGGGCGGGCTTACACATGAAGAGGTGATGCGGCTGGTCGCTCCGCTCTATGCGAACGCCCGGTCGAGGAGGACGGGAGAGATGATCTGTCGTCTCTGTGCGGCGGCGGAGGGACTGGCCGACCGATGCGCGGCGGTCAACGACATGATGGCTCGCCGGGCCATCCAGAGCGACTGGGACGAGGCGCGGAGGCTCCCCGAATCGATGGGATACGTCTCTCCGCTTGGGCTCCAGGTCGCTTCGCGGGAAAGACTATGAGCAACTGCAGGGTGTGCAACGAGGAGACCAAGGACATGCCCCTGTGCTCGGACTGCTTCGAGAGGGAGCTCCTCAAGCTTCCGGGCGTGACGATGGAGGAGACAGACGGGGAGAAGGTCTTTCGGGGGATCTCCTTGAAGGGCCCGAGGCCGACCGGACAGCCGCTGACGGGGGCGGACCTGGCGCTGGGCCTGAAGAGACGAGAGCTGGAGGCCATGACGGGGGCGGACCTGGCGAATCGGTATCTCATCGATTGGCAGTACAACTACTTCTGCGGCAAGGCGGCGGCCTTCTCGGAGGCCTGGGAGCTGGCGGCGTACGGCCCCGGGAGCCTGGGGCCGGAGAACTATAACGCGGCCAACGAGCTGTGGTGCAAGAAGGTCAGGGAGGAGGACGGAGAGTGAGCAAAAAGAGACGGAGACTCATCGTCGCCGGCAATTCGACGCTGGCGGCGAGATGGGCGCGCGAGAACAGGGTGCCGAGCACCGACTGGGAGTACGTGCGCGACGTGATCGGGTTACGGGGCTACCTCCGCAAGGACGTGGTCGTGGTCAAGCCGGTGTTTCTGGAGGGCGACTCCGCGTCGGACACGGCCAGGAAGAAGGAGATCCGGGACGAGCTGGTGGAGATGGCGAGGCGGGAGAAGGGGGGCGACCAGGGCGACCTGTTCCGGAAGCCGGCGGACGGTCGCCATCCGGTCCACGAGATGGACGTGGTCTCGATCGAGACCTATCGCAAGAACAAGGCGAAGCTGGGGCGCAAGATGGCCCTGGTCTACGGGGAGCTGGTGGCGATAGGCGGCGAGGCCGGGGCGGAGGAGCTGTCGGGGTTCATGGGGAGCCGGGGGCACGACGGCAACAAGTTCAGGATCTCGCCCCGGCTGACGGACCTGAAGAACCTGGGCCTGGTGCGCAAGACGGGACGCATGCAGGAGACGCCGTCGGAAGCCCTGGAGAACATCTGGGAGATCGTGCCCGGGAAGAAGCCGAAGTCGTGACATGGGGGACGAGATGGATCCGAACGAATGCCTGGAGGAGCTGAGGACGGCGGCGGCCCGAGCCCGGAACGACATGGAGTGCGGCCTCGGAGTGGACACGCGGGACGCGGCGAACATGGTCGAGAAGTTCTGGGAGCTGGACGAGTGGCTGAACAAGGGGGGGTTCTCGCCCTGGCAGTCGCTCCGCAACTCGCCCGAGCTGGAGCCGCCCCCGAAGAAGGACGAGAAGGTCGTGCTGCGAAGCTACAGCGACCGTCCGAACGACGCGTCGATCGAGGGCTGGAAGATGCTCATGCCGCCGGGGTGGTACACGCTGGACGACCTCCGCGAGCTGGCAGCGGTGTTCGAGCGGGCCAGTCTCCGGGCTATCGAGAAGCGGGGACACCTGGAGTATCGCCGGGGGCACGACTGAGGAGGAGACCATGAGCTTGCTGGACAGGATATTCAAGGAGCAGCTGGAGATGAGCAACGGGCGCATCCGGTTCACGGGCGCGCACTGGAGCTTCGACCCGCCGGAGAGCAGGGTGGCGCTGGTGGGCGGAGGGGAAGGAAAGGCGCTCAAGAGCAAGGACGCGGACGGCCTCCCGATGACGCTGACAAAGGGCCAGGGGGTCCACTGCCCCAACCCGGAGGCGGGGCGGGGCTTTCCCCGGTACGCCAGGGAGAAGCGGCCCGTCCAGTGGTTCGTGCCGGGGTCGCACTGCCGTCGCTGCGAGCATTACCGGAAGGGCGGGACGGACGGCCTTCGCTATCCGCACTGTGCGTGGACGAGGGAGCAGCGAGGGGGGGAGAAGGGCGCCGTGCGGGAGTTCGGGAGCCTGCTCAAGGGGGCGATCTCCGACGCCAACAAGATGATGGGGAAGTGAACGGGCGATCGGCTGGGAGCAAGATCATGATCGGTGCCTGACGAGATACCGAGGCCAACGCTCGAGCAACTGGCGCGGTTTGCGCGAAAGGTGAGGAGGAGAGGCGATGAGGAGAGACGAAAGGCTGATGAAGATCGCCCGGGACCTGGAGCTCCAGCTCAAGGCGGCGACGATCTCGCTGGGGCAGCTGAAGGAGGAGACGGACCCGGCGAGGGGGAAGACGCTCCCCCTGGCGAGCGATAGCCGTAGCGGGGCCATGACGGCCGACCACATCCTGGCGATCTTGGTCAAGAAGTATCCGGGCCTGCTGCCATGGGGCGATAGCTCTGCGGTCTACGAAGAGTCGATTGGCGTAGGGCGTGAACTGCGAACCTTGATCGGCTCCTGGTGCAAGGTCAACCGCTTCCTGCCGCACGAGCACCCGCCGAGAGAGACCAATGTACGCTCGCCTCTGCCGAAGATCGAGATCAGCTCCTATCGCAACCCGGCGGCGGGGCCGGAGCCGGAGGAGTAAGGTGGCGTTGATCGGGAGCCGGAGCGACTTCGAGTACGAGTTCTCCGGCGGTGCTACCCGGTGCTCGGAGTGCAAGACGCCGATCCGCAAGGGCGGCCCCTGCCTGGTGGCGAAAGACAAGAAAGGGCGGGTCAGGAAGAAGGTCTGCTCGCAGGAGTGCCGGGCCGAGTTCGAGGACCGGATCTGGCAAGAGATCGTCACCGAGAAGCAGTCCGAGAAGGCCCAGGAGGTATTCCAGAACCTCCGCAAGGAGGGGATGTCATGCGAGCGTGCTCTGGCGGCGATGGACCCCGAGCTCAGGGAGGCCGCCGAGATATTAGCGGTGGAGGACCAATGACGAAAAGCAAGGGCTCGCACGAGGGCGATGCGTACAAGCGAGGTCGGAAAGCCAGGCAGCGACGGGCCGACCTGGGGGACAACCCCTACCGGGCGGACTCGAGATCGGCTAAGCGGCATGAGGGCTGGCGACGGGGCTGGGAGGACGAGGACCGGGAGATCGCCGAGTCCGGCGAGTGCGAGGTGGGCTGATGGGGATACGAAGCCGAATCGCCCTTATCTTGTGGAACCTGCCGGGCCGCCATCGAGTCACGAACTGGTACCGGTCTTGGCGGCGTGGCGACCGCTGCTTCTTCTGCGGGAGGGTGGCGCCGAACGTCTGCGCGGTCTGCGACCGTGACCTCTGCCGACGGTGCGCCGAGTTTCATAGCGAACCTGGGTCGATGAGGGTCCAGGGCTACATGTGCTGTGCCCCGTTCTGGACGATGAGGCAGCTAACGGCGGGCAAGGCGCTGATGGGGGAGGAGGGGTACGACTGACATGGCGAGACATGGAAAGCTGGTGATGGAGATCCCGATCAACTTGAGGCTGATCAAGAGCTGGCCTTACGACCGGATGCTGGAGGTCGTTCGGGAGGACACCCTGGCGTGCATGGAGCTAGCCCTCCACGACGCCTACCACCACGAAAGGGGGTTCGCCTGTATGCGCGGACTTGAGGACATCCCCGACGCCTGGCTGATGGGCCGGTGCCAGGCGCTGGAACGGGAGGGATACGGCCCGCGGGAGGCGGTCGAGGAGGCCGCCCGGCATTGGTTCGAGCAGAAGAGGCTGGCCGAGTGGGCCGAGGACGAGGACGCACCGAGCAGTGCATAAACGCACGAAACGCACGGAAAACGCAGGGCGATTGCACAAAAACCGCAGGGCGATTGCAGGGCTAACGCACGAAACGCACAGGAGACCAGGGGAGGAGGGCTGATGGCCGTCTACGTCGACGACGCCCGGAATCCGTGGGGGAGAATGCTTCTGTCCCACATGGCGGCGGACACCAGGGGCGAGCTGGAGAGGATGGCGCGGCGGCTGGGCCTGCAGCCCGAGTGGTTCCAGGGCTCCTGGGACGTGCGGGACAGACGCTGGCCACACTACGACCTCTGCCAGTCGAAGAGGCGGGAGGCGCTCCGCCTGGGGGCCAGGCCGGTCACGTGCCGGGAGCTGATCAAGGTGTTCCGGCAGCAGGAGGGGAGACGACGATGAGCGAGGAGATCTGGGTGAAAAGCTACAGCGACAAGCGGGAGACCGTGCGGCTTGCGGGGCAGATGGTGGAGCTGCCGGCGGGGGACTTTACCAGGGACGAGCTGACCAAGATCGCCGATATATTCACGGCGGCCTGGCAGCGAATGCGCGACCGCCGCGGACATGTGGCGTGGATGCACGGGCACGACGGGAAGGAGGAGGTCGAGCGATGAGCGAGGACTTCAACTTCGCGACGGCCTTCTTCCCCGGCCTCGAGCTCTACGGGGCGGAGTGGCTGGAGGAGATCAAGACGAACACCACCAAGCAGGTGTTCATCGTGGAGCGACACCACGGCGAGAAGGCCGGGCGGGCGCTCCAGAAGGAGATGGGGCGGGAGACCCTGGTCATCGCGATCAACAACCCGGCCCGGGCGAAAAGCGGGTGCTCGAAGTGCCCCAAGAACTGGCACGGGGAGATCGAGAACCAGGGAAGGAGGAGGCTGTGGCGGTGAGCAAGCACGAGGAGATCGACGAGAGGAGCTACGAGCTGGGGCAGAGGAGCGTGGCCCGGACGATGATCCGGGAGGCCGTGATGGTCATGGACGAGGGGCCGACCCGGACGCGGATGGCGCTTATCAAGCAGCGGAGCGAGGCGGTCGACACGCTACGGCGGATATGCGCGCGGTTCGGGGACAACGACTGGCCGTCCGGCCTGAACATGGTGGACATCATGGAGAAGCACCTCGAGCCACATCTGGAGGAGTTCTTCGACAACCTGGACAAGGCCAGGGAGGCGCTGATCCGGTGCCAGAACAGCAAGGACTCCACCCACTGGTCGACCGACGAGTGCGAGCGATTCAACGAGGCGATCGCGGCTCTGTTCCCCGGCGAGGAGGGGGACGCGCTCTATCGGGCGACGTGCAAGCGGCTGGGCCTCTGAGTTCTGGAAAAAAAGCTGGACCGCGATCCGACGGCATGGTTATATAAGGATCCAAGGAGGAGACGACGATGCAAGAGAACGCGACGACCGAGACGACGGAGCAGCTCAAGGCCAAGGGCACGAGCACCAAGATCACCCAGGAGCACAAGGCCGCCATCATGTCGGCCAACGACCTGGTGGACGAGAGCGCGGCGATGGTCGTGGCCGACCAGGTCACCCACGACACGGCGACCGAGATGCTGATCCAGCTCCAGACCAAGAAGAGGGAGATCGAGGAGATACGAGACGACCTCCTGGAGCCGATCGCCGACGCCAAGCGCAGCATCGAGAAGGCGCGCAAGAAGTGGGTCGCCTTCTTCCAGGCGCCCCTGGACGCCATCATGCGGGGCAAGAAGGCGCTGGACGACCGGTGCGTGGGCTGGCGACGGGAGGAGCGACGGAAGGCGGAGGAGGAGGCGCAGAAGCGCCGGAACGACGAGCTGAAGAAGATCCAGGCGCACAAGGACGCCCAGGAGAAGGAGGCCAAGAAGCTGGAGAAGAAGGGCCTCCCCGAGGAGGCCGCCGAGCTCCGGGACCAGACCGAGCTGACGATGCCGCCCCTGGTCATGGACGTGGCTCCAACGATAGCGACCCCGACCGGGGCCCACGTCAAGATCGTGAAGGTGCCGGAGGTGGACGAGCGGCTCCAGAACATCTTGCTCGGCCGGGCGGTCGAGCACTACAACAAGGCCGCCCTGGCGCAGGGACAGGCGCGGATCGTGCCGGCGGCGTACTGGCAGCTGAACATGAAGGCGCTGGCCGAGTACGGCAAGAAGACGGACGGCCAGATCGAGGTGCCCGGCGTGAAGTGGGTCGAGGACGAGTCGACGGCGGTTCGGCGGCGGCGATGACGGGCTGTTTGTTCTGCTTCGTTCTCGGATTCGGCGCGTGCTGTGTCGTGGTGCTGCTCGCGCTCGTCCTCCGTCTCCGGCATCTGGCAAGGACGGAGGGGCGGCGATGAGCGGCGACCGGGGCTGGTACCTATCTTGTCCCCACGGATGCACCGACCCGGAGACATGTCCGTACGGGCGGAAGCACCTCGTCCGCATCCGGGCCCTGCTCCAGGACCTGGCCGAGAAGAAGCTCGCGATCGAGGTCCTCGAGGCGCAGCGCGAGGAGGCTCGATTCACCGGGGAGGTGAGGTGATGAAGCCCTGCAAGCACTTAGACTACGACGGCGACTATACCGACTGCACGATCCAGGAGGCCCCGTCGGGGATACTCGGCGAGAGTGGGGTGCGCTACTGGGAGCGCGGCCCGACCTGGACCGAGGGGCCGGGGAACGAGGAGAACCCGCGGAACGTCCAGTTCTGCAAGCTCCGGGGCCGGATCAACTCCATCTTTGACTGCTACCAGCCGCCCGGGCCGATGCGGTGCCACGAGCCGGAGGAGAAGACCGATGGAGACTAAGACCGAGGAGGTCCGGCCCCCGGAGAGGCTACACGTGGTCGTGAGGATCGGCATTCACGACCAGGGGATCGGCGGGGTGTTCTCCACGAAGGAGCTGGCGATCGAAGGCATGAGGGAGGCGAAGGCGGCGGAGCGAGACAACTACCACGCCTTCGAGGTGCGTCCGTTCGTTCTGGACAAGTGCTACACGCCGAAGGAGTGGGAGAAGCCGGACGGACCGGCGCTCGTGCCCTCGACCTATGGCGCCGTGAAGGTGGGGGACAGGGTCTATCTTCCCGACAAGGCCCCGTACTTCGCCGAGGTGCGCGGCGCCCGGAAGCGCGCCCCGTCTCTTCCTAAAGGGGCGATGCCGGGGACGATCCTTTCTTGCGAGGTAGCACTCGAGCTGAGCGACGGGCAGGAGCTGGTTGCCCGGGAGTACAACCCGATCATCATGTGGCGTGACGGGACCGGGGAATGGCGATGACCTCACCCGCCGACCGCATCCTCAAGAACGCGGGGGAGGCGCTGGCTCACTGCCAGAAGGCGGAGGGCGCGAAGAACCGGGAGGACAGGGAGCTCTATCAGTACGCGGCGATCACGAAGCTGGTCGCCGCTCTCGACGCCGTTCCCGAGCTTCGGGACCCTGATGCCAGGAAGTGGAATCAGGGCCTCTGGGAGGAGCAGCAGCAGCAGTTCAGGGACTATCTCAAGAAGAGAGAGGAGAGGGGCGATGGGCGGTGAAGGTGGAGACATCGAAAGGGGACTCTTTGCGGTGGCGGAGGCGATCGACAAGCTGCGGAAGGCCTATCCGGTCAAGAGCAGTTTCGTCTCCGGGCAAGAGGATCGGGTTCTCAACATCGTGGACACGACGGGTCAGATCGGCGGAGCCATTGAGGGACTAGCTCGGTCTGTCAGGGATCTCGGAAACGGCGATGCGTGCACGCCGATGGGGGCGATCGAGGCCCACGGCAAGGTGCACAAGGAGGGGCTGGAGGGTCTCGCGGAGGCCATCGAAGGGGCGGGCCACACGATCGGGGCGTCTATCGAAGGCGGATTCGGCGAGCTGGCGAAGGCTTTCGAGAATGGGCTCAGATACATATACGAGGGGAAGAGATGATCCCCTGCCAGCACCTCGACTTTCATACCAAGCAGACCGGCTGCCGAATCGCCAGGATGAGGACCGACCCGACGATCCGATTCTGGAAGCGGTCGCTCAGCTACTGGGACACGTGCTCCAGCTCCGAGCACTCGGACCGGAAGCGGTCGGACTACTTCCAGCGGTGCAAGCTACACGGAACGATCGAGGGGGTGATCTGCTGCTTCCAGAAACCTGGGCCGAAGGACTGCTACGAGCCGGAGGACGGGAGAGAGAAAGACCGATGATCGAGCTGCTGATAGCCGTTGTGCTGTTCGACTTCTGCTTCTCCAGGGAGGGCGCCTTCCGGGCCTACCTGTACACGAGGAGGGATCGGCGGGCGATGCGGCTACGCCGGGGATTCTATGTTATCCGGCGAGGGAAGCTGAGATGATCCACGATACCGGGGAGGCCGGCACGCTGCTGACGGGATGGGAGATCGAGACGATCCTGCGGGCGATGGCCTGCGGCCTGCCTTACGAGTGGTACGTGAGCAAGAAGGAGGCGAACCGACGCCGGGACCTTAGGCGGAAGCTGAGGATCTGCCAGATGGACGCCGGGGAGAGCCTGTACTTCAGCGAGCACGAGCTGTCGCCTACCTACCACGTCCGGATTGGCCTCGCGGCCCAGGCGGAGGCCAACGCGTTGCGGCACGACGAGCTACAGGTGGTCTGGAGGAGGCAGGTCCTCCACTGCGGGAGGTGCGGGACGCGCCACGTGATGACGACCCCGCCGGGGAGCTCGGGCCGCGTCTGGGAACGGGTCTTGTATTGCGGCCGGTGCCTCGATAAGAGAGGGGGCCGCTGGCTTCCGGGCTCGGGGGCTGTGCTATCGAAGCGCGTCGAGGTCCCGGAACAGGACCATTTCTAACTTAACAGGAGAGGAGAGACGATGAAGAGACCATGTTTTTTTCTAATGATCTTGGCGATGGCCTCGACGGCTTTTGCCCAACCACCGATTCACCGGATCGAGGTGGACGCCGACCTGCAACGAGCCTATATTCACGGGGCCACGTTTGAGGATGAGAAAGTGGTACTGATCGACGGGGTGCCGACGACGGTCCTCAGCGAATCACCGGAGCTGATCGTCGTGGAGTTCTTGGAGACGGAGCCCGGGGCGTACGTGTTCGAGACGGACGGGGCGATCGCCGAGTTCACGCTGGGTCCTACAGGGCCGGAAGGTCCAACGGGGCCACAGGGGGAACCGGGAGAGTCTGGTCCGCCGGGAGAGCCTGGGGCAGATGGGGCGCCCGGTCCTATTGGTCCACAGGGACCACCCGGCGAACAAGGACCACCCGGAGAGCCTGGACCCGCAGGGTCAGGACTACCCGGATACGAGGTTGTCTATGCCTCATACACCGTATTCGACCTACAGACCTATGACCAAATTTTCGGTAGGGCATGGTGTCCCTTTCCAAAAAAGATACTTGGAGGGGGCGCCACGATGAGCGTCACTACTCCACCTGGTACCACACTTCCGGCGATAGGGGCGGTCATAGATAGCTGGCCGGACCAGTTACAAGGCGTCTGGTCTTGGGCGGCAAGAGGGATGAGGGCCGACGAACGTCCTGGCACAAGCCAGAAAGCAACCCTGCGGGTTTGGGCTATTTGCGCCAACGTCCAAGAATAAACAATGGTTTCTGCTTCCTGCGGTGTCCGAGGTCCGACCCACGAGGCCGCCCCATGGTCGTATACCCCCCAACTTCGGCCAGGGGCCGCCGCAGGAGTACAGCTCGCGGTTCGGCGGTGTCTTTCACGACGGGTTGCCGCCGCCGAGAGCCAGACCGCGAGGAGCCCGTGCTGTTGGCGTGACTCGCCGTAAAGGTTCATACCGGCAGCGCGGGCATCTTAAAAGCGAGGGAGCATGAACAGGGAGGTCAGGGAGCAGATCAAGGAGGCCTATCGCTGCATGTGCAGGGAGGCCCGCTACAGGCCAAAGGCTCCGGGCGACGGCTTCGGCAACATCACGGTGCCGCCCGAGGAGCTGGACATGGAGGCGGAGGCACACGCCTACGCCAAAAGCTGGTGGAACGAGGAGGACAAGCAGGACTTCTGGATCGGGTGCTGCGACTTCGAGACCAGGCCGGAGACCATCTTCGCCCTCGAGGCCGCCAGGCTCTTGTGCGGCGCGGAAAGGGAGCCGGCGCTGAGGCTGCTCCAGATGGCCGCGAAGGGCCTGAAGCAGAAAAAGCGACCCGGAGCCGGGAGGGCATGAGATGAGGCTGCCGTGCGGATGCACTCCAGACGCCTCCGGGTACGGCTACTGCGGCGAATGCACCCGGAAGCTACGCGAGAAGGTCTGGGCGAAGATGGACGAGGGACGACGGCGCTACGACCGGACCTTCGACCCGGAGGGCAGCAAGGAGCTGGACGCGGCGATGGGGGAGTACTTCGGCGAGAAGCCCGGGGGGTGCTCGTGCCACATCAATCCGCCGTGCCCGTATTGCACGGGCGAGACGACGGGCGAGAGATAGGGGGCCGAGATGGAAAAGCCGTGCTCGATGCTGGACGACGAGGGATGGATCCAGAGCGTCAGCTGGCGCATTAGCGACGACGAGGAGAGGATCTTCAGGGTGGGGCATGAGATACGGATCGCCGCCCCGGACGGAAGAGAGGACCCCTGCATGATAACCAGGATCGTCGTTTACCGGGAGGCCGGACAGGGCGGGCACGTTCCGTGGGTGGCCGTCTATGTCAGGGACGGCACCAAGGGGAACCTGAGCGTCGAGGAGCGGCTCCTGTGGCGGGCGGACTGCGCCGGGGCCTGCGTCTCGTACGCCTGAGAGGAGGAGCGATGAGGATCTGGGGTGTCGAGCTGGAGATGCTGGTCGATTCCTGCAAGGGCAAGGACAAGGACGACCTGGTGGCCAGGCTGGCGACCGACCTCTTGGAGGCCCGCATGCTGCTGACGCGGAGCAACCTGACCACGTCTCTTGAGGGGCTGTCCGAGCGCAAGCGCCTGAATCTGATAAGCAAGGAGATCTTCGAGTACTTCGAGGAGGGGTGAGAACATGGACAAGGTGAGGACAGCGCGGGCGCGGCTGAACTGCCGGTTCTGCAGGACGGCGACCGTCCACGACTACTCCCACGAGCAGGTTCTTCACGAACGAGTGAGGCGGTCGTGCGGGTGGGAGCTCGAGACGAGCGTCGACCTCTGGTACAAGTGCCGGGCGTGCGGGGGCCAGAGGAGATGGGGCCACGAGCTGGCGGAGAGGCAGAGAAAGGCGGCGAGCTGATGGCCGCCGAGACGGGGCCGGTGGTCGGCACGCTGGGGACGTCGGAGGAGCTGAGAAGATGCGTGCGGTGCGGGGAGATCCGGCTCTTCAAGAGGGGGAGATGCGATGCCTGCGGGAACCGGATCTGCGGGCCGGACGAGAGCGGCTCCGTCTACTCCGAGAGGTGCTCCAGGTGCCGGAGGCTGGTGGCGGCCACGATCGGGGGCCTCTGTGGGGCTTGCGCGGCCAGGGAGGAGCACTCGAGGAGACACAAGAACGGCGTCCTGACGAAGGACGACCGGGCCGAGCGCAACTACGCCAAGGGCCGGTCGGCGTGAAACGCTGCTCGCGCTGTGGGGAGGAGGGGGACAGGCCGGGACAGGCGTACTGCAGGTCGTGCCACGCGAGCTATATGCGGGAACGGCGGAGGGGACTGCCCGCGGGATACCTTCATCTGCCGGAGCCCCAGCGGACGAAGGTCCGGGCGCGAGCATACGCAAATGTCTACCAGAGGCGCGGGCTTATACAGCGGAAGCCGTGCTGCCGCTGCGGGACCGAACGAGCGGAGAAGCACCACCCGGACCACACGAGTCCCTTGCTGGTGGAGTGGATGTGCCGCCCCTGCCATCTCGAGGCGCATCCATAGCATGCCCCCCGAAGACATCCCGCCGATGCCGGGACCGTTCTTCGTCAAGGTCCCCGTCTGCGCCGAGACGCGGGCGAAGAGGACCCGGGCCTACGAGTACCAGACCCCGTGCTTCAAGTGCGGCAAGAAGCTGACCGAGCGCAACGCCTGGGAGGGGATGAAGTGGAAGGTGGTCACGAACGAGGACGGCGTGCCCGACCTCGTCCTGGTGACTCATCTCTTCTGCGCCGGGTGCGCACGGCGGGCGATCTCGTTCTATAAAAAAAAGAGTTGATACGGGTCGTGCTGTGATTATATAAGTACGGGAACGACGGGCGGGAGACCGCCCGACGCCGGGAGCCGGGCAAGCCGTTCCGTAGCAGGGAGGAGCTACCCGGCTTTCCCATCGAGAGGAGAGGCCGCTTGCCAGCAGAAACGAGACGACGATGAGCACCAAGGGCAAGTACCCCTACATGCCGTGGTGGCTGTACGACTACAACGCGGACCCCCGGGTCCAGGCCATGACGGACGACCAGGACCTGGCCTACCGACGGATGCTGGAGGCCTCGTGGGATCTGGGTGCGCTACCAACCGAACCCGAGAAGATCGGGTCGCTGATCCGGTACTCGCGGAGGAAGTTCGCCGCGGTCTGGAAGTACCCCCTGACCGACTGCTGGGAGAAGAACGGGGCCGGGCTCTCAAACCCAAGACTAGAAAGGGAAAGGGAGCGCGTGAGCAGGCTCTACGCGCAGCGCAGGAGGGCCGGGAAGCGCTCTGCCGAGGCACGGAAGAAGGGAACGAGCGTTGAACGAGCGTCCAACGAACGCTCAACGAGCGTTGAACGAGCGTCCAACGATCCATATTCATACTCAGATCTAGATGGAGGTAGTAAGATCAAGAGAGATATTAAGAAAGATCTTGCTTCTATTGAGGGGGGAGGTACGGGAGCGCCCTACGGGCCTCCCGACGCCGCACCCAAGCCCACGGCCGTCACGGGAAGGGTGAAGTGGAACAAGGAAGACCAGAAGCTGGACGCCAGCAAGTCGTTCAAGGAGGAGTTTCTTACCTGCTGGAAGCGCCATTTCTCGAAGGACGAGATCAAGGGGGAGATGGTCAAGGCCACCCGGTGGCTGGTCAAGAACCCGAAGCGTCGGGGGACCCGGAGCCGACTGGACCTGTACCTCCACAACTGGATGGAGAAGGCGCTCGAGGACAGGGAGGCGATGGAGGAGGAGGAGGAGATCACGAGCCGACCGACCCCTCCCGTCGAGCCGTCCAGCAAGTGGTGCAGATCCTGCCGAGAGACCCTGCCGGACCACTCGATGTGGTGCCCGGTGGGAAAGAAGGAGAGAGGAGAGGACGATGCGGATAGCGGTAAACAAGGTCGGGGAGGTGATGACGGCGGAGATCGAGGGGAAGCCGGAGGAGCTGGCGGGGATGATACTGGAGCTGCTGAGCCCGACGGACCAGAGGCTGCTCCGGAGGGCGGCCAAGAAAGCCTCCTCTAGCTGGTTTCCGGAGGAGAAGAAGGCGGAGCCGACCCCCTTGCGGGAGGTGACCTTCGACGGCGACATGCTCCTGGTGCCGAGGTCGTTTCGGACGCATCTGTCGAAGGAGTTCACCGTTTCGCTCGAGTGGCTGAAGGGAGAGATCTCCAAGGCCGAGAACTGGCTGAAGATGCATCCGCGCAGCAAGTACAGGAGCGAGGACAGGCGCAAGAGCGCCGGGCTGGAAGTCTGGCTCACCAACTGGGTGAGGAAGGCGATCAGGTCGTGAACCCGAAGGAGCGGGAGGAGCTGCTGCTGGAGCAGCGACGAGCGGAGGCCAAGGAGGATGTCAAGGAGGAGGAGTCCAGGGCCCTGGTGCCCTCGTCGTCCGTGGTACTGGAGCCCGAGCTGGTCGAGAACGTGCAGGGCCAGGATGAGCTGGAGTTTCGGCGGCGCGAGGAGCGGGCGAAGGAGGCCGAGGCCAGGAAGAAGCCTCTCTTGCGATTGGCCGGGGTCATGGCGGGATGCGTGGAGCTCTACCGCACGGCGCTGGATCCGAGGGTTCTCCTCGATGCGGCCGAGGTGGGGGTGAGCGAGGCCGAGATGGACAAGATGCGCCAAAACATGGATACCTGGGCGAAGGCCGTGATCGAGGAGCGGGAGAGCGAGGACCACGTTCAGCGGAGGAAGAGGCTCCGGGAGCTGAGGGAGAGGCTCTTCCCAAAGCCGCCGCCGCCGGGGTGCGGGTGCCGGGGAACGGGCTTCACCTTCCACGAGGGCGTGACCCTCGTTAGCAAGGACGGGGTCTCCTACAAGGAGATGGACACGGTCCGGATGTGCTCCTGCGAGAAGGGGGACGGCAAGAGGAGGTTCTACAAGACCATGGGCCTGCCGAGGGGACGGCGAGGTGGCAGGCAGGGGCGGTCCCCGAAGGACAGCGGCGAGGTGGATTGGTGAGGGGGCTGCGGATCTCGATGGAGGGGAGGCCGATAGCCTACGCGAGGCCGAGCTTCCAAAGCAAGTCCAACCCGAAGGGGGCAGGGACGCCCCAGTCCAAGCGGGCGCTCCGCGAGCTGACGCTGCTGGTCCAGGGCGCCGTGCGGAGGCTGCCGGACTGGGACCCGACCTTGCCGGTTCGGGTCGACGTGTCGTTCACGTTCGCCAGGCCGAAGGCGGAGGGCGGACGCGGACAGGGACACGGACGGACGGAGATCCTCGTCGAGCAGGTGCGGCCGGGCCACTGGGACACAGGCCACGCCGACGTGGACAACCTGAGCAAGCTGGTGATGGAGGCGCTCCAGCACGGCGGGGCGGTCAAAAACGACATGCAGGTCGTCCGGCTGAAGGGCTGGAAGGTCAAGGAGCGGGTGAGGCATGAGACTGATCAAGGGCGGGATTAGCCCGGGCGACCTGGAGCTGCCGCTCATGCGGCGGGGCATGGGCCGACTCGGGGAGAAGATGCTGGCGGCGCAGAAAAAGGGGGGCGAGGCGCTCGCCATGGTGGCGACCATGCAGGGGGGAATCGGCGAGCTGGTCGACGTCGAGACCATGGCGCTCTCGAGCAGGACCACGCTGGACACCTTCATGCAGACGACCCGGAGCAGGATCCAGGCCCGGATAGCGGCGGGCAACGCGGTGGTCGTGGTGGGCATATCGGTCATGCTGGAGCCGAAGGACAAGGGCGCGGAGGGAGAGCAGAAGGGGCCGGTCAGGGGGGCCGCCGTCTTCGCCGTGAACCGCAAGGAGACGGCGGCGGAGGTGTACGTCGAGGACAGGGAAAAGGCCGTCCGGATGAAGAGGGAGGTCGGCCCGTCTGTCACCGTGATGCTGACCCAGGTGATCCGCAGCCTGTTCGCGGGACTGAGGTGGCCGGTGCTGCAATGAGGCGGATGGCCGCGATCGAGGTGATGGCCGAGAGGCTGGATGGAGCGATCAAGATGAGCGACGAACAACAACCGATGCTGCCGAGCCTGTCGGGGTGGTACGGTCCGACGGACCCCGGCTCGAGGGTGGAGATCATGGACGGGGCCCGGCCCCGCCTGATGGAGACGAAGCCGCTCCTGGTGGGGGAGTGGCCGCCCAAGACGGGGGAGGGACCGCACGGGCCGCTGTCGGCGAGGCCGGCGTGGGTGCTGTGCGCCATCCTGGGGGTGACCTACGAGACCTTCCTGTGCCTGTTCGACCGGGTGAACCTGCTCAAGCACTGGGCGGGGGAGAAGTCGCCCCGGATGTCGACGCTGAAGGTGATGGCGGAGGGCTTCGAGTTTCGAGGCGACCCCGTGATCTTCCTGGGCCGCCGGGTCTGCGACGCCGTGGGGTTCGTCCGCCCCAACTACAATTGGGAGGAGCCGGGCCCGCTCGACCGCCCTTGGCGGGTGGCCGTCCCGCATCCGAGCGGGCGGAACCTGAAGTACAACGAGGGGAACGAGCGCGCCATGGTGAAGGCCGTCCTCGAGCGGTCGCTGCTCTACCACGGACGGCTGTTCCGGGTGGGGGACTACCCCAACGGGAACGGCAGCATGGTCATGCTCCAGACGGGGACGCCGTGGGGGGACGCCGAGCGTCGGCTGAGGCACAGGTCGAAGAGGGAGCGGGGATGACCAAGAAGGTCTGGAAGGGGAGCCGGGACCTGCGGCGGTGGCTGACCCCGATCGAGGGGATCGTCACGAACCCGCGGAACGCCAGGCTGCACACCCAGCGGGACGTGGACGCGACCGCCCGCTCTCTGGACGAACACGGGCAGCAGAAGCCGATCGTCGTGAAGCCGGGGGGCATGCTCCTCGTCGGCGAGGGGCGCCTTCTGGCGGCCCGCTCGCTGGGCTGGACCCACCTCTCGGCGGTGGTCACGGACATCGACGAGGAGAACGAGCGGACGCTGTACATGATCCGGGACAACCGCCTGGCCGAGCTGTCGTCGTGGCACCTCGAGAGGCTGTCGCGCGAGCTGCAGGCCCTGAAGAGGGACCACGGCCTGGCGCTCGAGGAGACGGGGCTCTGGGAGCCGAGCGAGCTGTCGGCGCTGATCGAGGCGGACTGGGAGATGAAGGAGAGGAAGGACCGGGAGGCGGCGGAGCGGGGGGCACCGCTCATGCTGACCACCGGGGAGAGGGAGGTCGTCGACCGGGCCGTGGCAAAGATGCGGGAGGAGCTCGGGGACGAGAAGCAAGAGCACTCGGAGGGCGCGGTGATCGGCGCGATCTGCCGCGTCTTCGTCGTGGAAGCGAGGAACCAGGATGAGATGGAAGGGGAACCGGGCTCTGAAGGAGCTGCTGGTGGAGACCAGGCTGGTCCGCCCGAATAAGCACAACGTCAGGAAGCACGGCAAGCCGGACGTGAGGGCGCTGTCGCTGTCGCTCAACGAGCACGGACAGCAGACGCCGATCGTGGTGGCCCGGGAGAAGGACGACCTGGTGCTGCTGGCGGGGGAGGGGACGCTGGACGCGGCCCTGCTCCTGGAGTGGGACCACGTGGCCGCCGTGATAAGCGACATCGACGAGGAGGGCCAGCAGCGGCTGTACATGCTGCGGGACAACCGGACGGCGGAGCTGTCGGGGTGGAACCTGGACGAGCTGGAGCGGAGCATGAGGAGCCTGAACGATGCCGGGATGCTGGAGCCGGCGCAGCTCTGGGAGGGCTACGAGATCAAGGCCTTCCTGTCCTCGGGAACGTGGACGCCCCCGACGACCAGCTCATACGTGCCGGGGACGACGACGGCCTCCGGGGGAGGCGGGGAGGGGGGACCTTCCGTGCCGATGTCGGCGCCCATCCGGCTGACCGTGGCGGAGCGGAACGTGATCGAGGCGGCGGTCCTCGAGGTGCGCTGCTCGGAGCGCGACCCGGAGATCCGGGAGGGCCGCGCGGTGGAGCTGATATGCCTGAACTTCCTGGCTTGATCGCATCGCTTACATCGGTCCCTACGACCCCGGCGACCCCCGGCTCCCCCGCCGACCCGGACGCAAGGCACGACGCAGGGCAAACGCACGGAAAACGCAGGGCAAGACGCACAAAGGGCACGAAACGCATGAAAAACGCAGGGCAAAACGCAGGGGAGAGATCGCATCGTCTTACATCGCTTACATCGACCCCCGCGACCCCGGGCGTCTCCGGGACGATGCGGGGAGGGAGGTAGACGAGATGGAAGAGGGCGGGGCCGTGGTGATACTGAGCGGCGGGATGGACTCGACGACGCTGCTCTACTGGATGCTGGAAAAGATGCCGGACGGTCGCCGCCTGGAGGCGCTGAGCTTCGACTACGGGCAGCGGCACCGGCGGGAGCTGGAGCACGCGGCGCTCGTGTGCGAGGCCGCCCGGGTGCCCCACGAGGTGGTAGACCTGTCGGAGATCCGGGACTGCCTCCGGGGCAGCGCGCTCACGGACGACGGGGTGGCGGTGCCGCACGGGCACTACCAGGACGCGAGCATGAAGGAGACGGTCGTGCCGAACCGGAACATGATCTTGCTGTCGGTGGCGGCGGGCTACTGCTTTGCCTGGGGGAAGAGGATGCTGGCCTACGCCGCGCACGCGGGCGACCACGCCATCTACCCGGACTGCCGCCCGGGGTTCATCGAGGCCATGCGGGGCGTGCTGGCGGTGGCCCACTACGAGCCGCTCATGCTCCTGACGCCGTTCTCCGCGATGACCAAGGCCGACATCGTCCGGGAGGGCGACAGGCTGAGGGTGCCGTGGGAGCTGACGTACAGCTGCTACGAGGGAGGGGATCTTCATTGCGGAAGGTGCGGGACCTGCACGGAGAGGCGGGAGGCCTTCGGCCTGGCCGACTCCGGGGACCCGACGAGGTACGCCAGATGACGCTGCTCTACCTGGCCAGCAATCCGGGGGCCGCGAAGACATTTCGGGAGATGAGGGGCCGGTGGGACGAGCTGCGGATGGGGATGCTGGTGGCGTTCCCCTACCTGCAGGGGATGAGAAACCTGATCGCCAAGCACGAGATCCGGCCCCGATGCTGGATGCTGGACTCGGGGGCCTACAGCGCGTGGTGCAGCGGCAAGGAGATCGACATGGAGGCGCTGACGGAGGAGAGCAAGAGCCCGTTCTGGGACGAGGCCGTGGCGCTGGACGCGATCGGTGACCCGCAGCGCTCGCTGGAGAACGCGCTCCGGATGAAGGAGAACGGCTCGCCGGCCTTCCCGGTGCACCACATCGGGGAGTCGCTGGAGCTGCTGGACGAGTACGCCCGGCACTTCCGGAAGGTGGGGCTGTCTTGCCGGTTCGGGGAGCCGGTGCCGGATTCGATGAGGTACCTGGAGGGCTGCTTCTCGCGGCACTGGCCGATGCGATACCATTCCTTCGGCTGGGTCTCGAGGAGGATGCTGCTCACGTTCCCGTTCGAGACGGCGGACACGGCGACCTGGACGAGGGCGCCGAGCGCCTGGGGCACGTGGACGATGTCTTTCAGGGGCCGGCTGCCAATACAGGGGCACCGGGATCTTAGGCCCGAGGTGGACGCGTATCAGCGACTTCAGGATGAGGTCGCGTGGAGATGGAGGAGGGAGCTCGATGGAGCAAACGACCAAGTATCTGGGAAGGCAGACGAACAAGCCGCTGGCGGCAAGTGAGCTGGACGCGTTCAACTGGGACGAGCAGATGATGGGGACGCGCCCGCCAGTCGTTTCGTTCGAGACGGACGAGTTCACGCACATCTGCCCGGTGACGAGCCAGCCGGACTTCGGGCACCTGAAGATCACCTACCGGCCGTTCGAGAGGCTGCTGGAGACCAAGAGCCTCAAGCTGTACCTGATGGGCTTCCGGACGAGGGAGAGCTTCGACGAGCGCCTGGTGGCGGAGATCGCCCTCGGGCTGTTCAAGAGGCTCGAGCCGGTGTGGGTGGAGGTGACGGGGACCTTCAAGTCGCGGGGGGGGATCAGGCTTAGGGCGACTAAGCTGCTTCCCGATCCCGTGGGCAGGACGAAGCTCGCCGCCAAGGAGAAGAAGCCATGTACTCGGTGACCAAGGAGATGAGGTTCGAGGCGGCCCACTGCCTGACCAAGCACGACGGCCAATGCTCCAACCCGCACGGCCACTCCTGGCTGGTCCGGGTAACCGTGGAGGGGGAGAGGCTCTGCCGGGGCGGACCCAAGGAGGGGATGCTGATCGACTACGGCGAACTGGGTGCGCTCATGAGGGAGGTGGTCGAGCCGCTGGACCACACCAACCTCAACGAGGAGCTGAACTTCTACCCGACCTCGGAGATGCTGGCGAAGTACATCTTCGAATGGCTCCAGGACGCCCTGACCACGAACCAATACCAGGGGTGCTGGCTTCGGGAGGTGGAGGTGCAGGAGACGGAGGGGAACCGCTGCTCGTACACGTCGGGCAGACGACCATAAAAGCCAAATCAAGGGAGGAAGTGGGATGAGAAACTACACGCTCGAGCTACCGATCACGCTGAACGAGGCGGAGATCGCGGAGAGGGGACGGACCCTGGCGCTGGTGGCGCTTCAGGCCGCCAAGCTGGAGGGGGAGATCGACGACGTCAAGAGGAGGACCAAGGTGCAGGTCGACGCCCTGAAGGACGACGTCACGCACCACCGGCTGCGGATCAAGGCCCTCGCCCGGGCCGTGCGCAAGGGGGTCGAGGTCGGGACCGTGGAGGTGCGCGCCGTGGTGGCGGAGGACAACTCGAAGGTCGAGATCGTGCGGACGGACACGGGGGAGATCGTGGAGATGCGGCCCCTGACCGACGAGGACCGCCAGATGCAGATCGAGGAGGTCCTTGACCGCGTGGAGGAGGAGACCAAGCGGATGGAGCGCGAGCATCAGGAAGACGAGGACGACCTCGAGGAGCCGGAGGAGGAAGCGGAGGACGCGGAGCCGGGCAAGGACAGCGAGCCGCCCGAGGACGAGGAGTCGGGAGCGGCCGACCAGATCGGATCGTAGGCCGATGGCTCGGGTCAGGAGGAAGGGCTACATCTTCACGGGGCCGCTCCTTTCTCGGTGGCTGACCGAGGACAAGGGGAGGGAGTGGCGGCATCCCTACCGGATCGTGAGGGGACTGCCGAAGGGGGCCAAGTTCGTGCAAGCGCTGCCGGCCGCCGGTGGCCTGATGGCGGTCTTCGAGCACGAGTCCTTCGCTTCCTTCGACGAGGAGAAGGAGGCGATTCCCCTGGACGACATTCAGATTCAGACGCCAGGCTGGCAGATGACCTGGATCCTGGACTGGCTGTACAAGAACCGGGAGGAGCCTTACGGCGACGATGCGGCGAGGTACTGGGACAAGCTGGCCTCCTTGTTCGAGCTGGAAGAGGAGGAGGAGCCGGAGAGCGATGGCCTGTAGCTCGAGATGCAGGGGCGCCACGAGCCGGAGGTGCCGATGCTCTTGCGGCGGGGCGAACCACGCCACGGGACAGCCGGCCGAGCACGAACGGCAGGGACTCCTGCCACTGGGATGGAGGCATGATGCAGAGCTACACGGTGAAGGAGATCTTCTACTCCCTCCAGGGGGAGGGGGCGAGGGCGGGGACGGCAAACGTCTTCGTCCGGTTCGCGGGGTGTAACCTCGACTGCGCGATCTTCGACGAGGGCTTCGACTGCGACACGGACTTCTCGGGGGGCAAGCCGATGACCGGCGACTACATCGTGCGGGCGGCCCGCGGCCTGGGGTACGGCTGTCGGTGGGTCCTCTTCACGGGAGGGGAGCCCGCCCTCCAGCTCGACCAGGAGCTGGTCGACCGCTTCCACGGCGACGGCTGGGCGGTGGCGGTGGAGACCAACGGGACGAGGCACCTTCCGGACGGGATCGACTGGATCGCGATGTCGCCCAAGACGGACGACGACCAGATCGCGGTCTGGGACGCGGACGAGATCCGCTACGTCCTCGTCCCCGGGCTGCGGCTGCCGGAGAAGATACCCCACAACGGGACGAAGGTGCCTATGCTCTACGCGAGCCCGGCGTTCGAGGGGGACGTGCTGCCACCCGACAACCTGGCGTGGTGCCTGGAGCAGGTGAAGCGCAACCCGGAGGACCGGCCCGGGCCGTGGGGATGGCGGCTGTCGGTGCAGCAGCACAAGGGATGGGGGATACGATGAGGCTCAAGGACGGGTTCAGGGTGGGGCCGAGCGTGGCCGCCAAGAACCACATCCGGGAGGTGATGCTCGAGCTCGGGCTGGACGTGGACTCGGACGGCCTGAAGGACACGCCGGACAGGGTGGTCCGGATGCTCCACGAGATGACGGAGGGCTACCTGAGCGAGCCGGGGGACATCCTGAAGAAGCAATTCGAGGCCGACTACGACGAGATGGTCGTGGTCAAGGACGTGCCGGTCGGGAGCCTATGCGAGCACCACCTGCTGCCGTTCCACGGGGTGGCGCACGTGGGCTACCTGCCGCAGGGGAAGGTGGTCGGGCTCTCGAAGATACCGCGCCTCGTTCGCTGCCTCTCGCAGCGACTCCAGATCCAGGAGCGGCTGACGAGGGAGATCGCCCTGGCGATCGAGGAGGGCCTGGCCCCGGGAGGCGTCGGGGTCGTGATCCGGGCCATGCACACCTGCATGCACATGAGGGGCATCCGCTCCGAGGGGGACATGGTGACCTCGTGCATGCTGGGCTCTTTTCGGACGGAGCCGGAGACCCGCGGGGAGTTCCTGGCTTTCTTGGACCGATGAGCATTGGAGCTGCGTCGTACATGGGGGAGGAAGGGCCGGTCGTTGGAAACTCGCTTCATACAGGGAACCGGGGGAGCCGTTCGTGAAAAGCGGCGTCATACAGAAAGCGGGGGAGGACCGGCGTTGAAAGGGCCCGTCATTCGGGGGGCCGGAGAAGCCCTTTTCCGAAGCAGCGCGTCGTACAGAGAGCGGGGAGGCCCCGTTCTTGAAAGGTCGCGTCGTACGGAGAGCCGGAGACCCGGGAGCCCGGGAGGGGTTTCTGGAAAAAGAGGGGCGGAAAGCGCGCCGCCTGGTTATATAATCATGCGAGGAGGTAGACGACAATGCGAGGACTAAACAAGGTACAGATCATCGGAAACCTGGGACGCGACCCGGACATCCGATACACCCGGAGCGGGACCTGCGTGGCCAACTGCTCCGTCGCGGTCAACGAGCAGTGGACCAAGGACGGGGAGAAGCAGGAGCGCGTCGAGTGGGTGCGCTGCGTGCTGTGGAACAAGGTCGGCGAGATCGCCGAGAAGTACCTGCACAAGGGCGACCAGATCTACTTCGAGGGACGGCTCCAGACCCGCGAGTGGGAGGACAAGTCCGGGAACAAGCGACAGACCACGGAGGTCAACGTCGACACGATGCTGATGCTCGGCAGCAAGGGCGGGCCGAACGCCCGGGTCGAGCAGCCCGTCCATCCGGACGGGGCACAGGCGGCGGGTCCGGAAGAGACGGACGACGTTCCTTTCTAACACGGGGCCGCCGCCGGAAAGGCGAGGATGGCGAAGAAGGAGAAGCAGAAGGGGGCACCGGCCAAGAGGAAGAGGTCGATCGGGCGTCGGCACTCGCTGACGCCCGAGCTGGTGGAGCGCATATGCCAGAAGGTCCGCCAGGTGCACTACAACAAGCAGGCCATCGAGTCGCTGGGGTACTCCGAGCGCTCGCTCTACAACTGGCTGGGGCGGGGCGAGGACGAGCTGGAGAGGATGGAGGCCCGGGGGCTGGTACGCTCCAAGCGGGGCGAGGAGGTCTTCGTGCAGCTGGTCCGGGAGGTCAGGCAGGCCCGCGCCGACAACCAGGCCGCCCACGCGACCAACATACAGCGGGCGGGCCTCGGGGCGGAGGCCGAGTACCTGAGGGACGAGAAGGGAAAGCTCCTCCTGGACAAGGACGGACAGCCCCACCTCCTGAGGCCGGCACAGGCGCCGTGCTGGCAGGCATCGGCACGCTACCTCGAGGCCGTGGACCCGGAGAAGTGGGGCCGCAAGATCAGGACCGAGCTGACGACCCCGGAGGGAGGACCGACCGAGCTTCGGATCACGGTCGTCAAGAAGCGGGAGATCCCAGAGGACCTGCGCCCCAAAGACTAGGCCATGGCGAGGCTGGGGGGCGCGCTCGACATCCGTCTCCACGAGGGACAGATCGACGCGTGGGAGAGCGAGGCAAGATTCAAGACCATAGCCGCCGGGAGGCGGTGGGGAAAGAGCGAGTTCGGCGTATGGTGGGCACTGGAAAAGGCGAGACGCGACCAGGTGGAGAGGGTCAGCCCCTCCATCGGCTGGTACGTGGCGCCGACCTACAAGGTGGCCCGACCCGTCTGGCGGAAGTTCGAGCGCCTGGCCCCGAAGGGCTGGATCACGAAGATGATCGGGACGGAGCGCGCCCCGGACGCCATGGACATGGGCCACGTCCGCATCGAGTTCAAGACGGCCGAGAAGCCGGAGAACCTGGTGGCCGAGGGTCTGAGGTGGGTCTGGATCGACGAGGCCGGCATCGTCGACGAGAGGGTCTGGAGCGAGTCGCTGCGACCGGCACTCATGGACTTCAAGGGCCCGGCCCTCTTCTCGGGAACGCCAAAGGGGCACAACTGGTTCCACAAGGTATGGGCCTACGGGAAGGACCCCGAGTATCCGAGCTACGCCTCGTTCGGGGGACCCTCGTTCGAGAACCCGTGGCTGGAAGAGAGCGAGCTCCGGTCGGTGATGCAGGACCTGGTGCCGCGGCTGGTCAAGCAGGAGATATTCGCGGAGTTCTTGAGGACGGACGAGGGGGAGGTCTTCCAGAAGGTCAAGGAGGCCCAGCTCGCCGCCCAGATGATGTTCCCCAACACAAGCGGGTACTGCAACCACCCGACGTTCTGCGTGGGGGTGGACCTGGGGTTTCGGGTGGACTTCACGGTCGCGTACGGGGTGTGCAGGCACGGGCACCCCACGGGGATAAGCCGGTTCCAGCTCCCGTGGCCCAACACGAAGGAGCGCCTGCACATGATCTCGCAGGAGACGGGCAGGCCCCGCTTTTTCGTGGACCAGAGCGGGGTCGGCCTGCCGATCGTCCAGGACCTGGAGAGGGAGGGGCTGAGGATCGAGGGCGTGGAGACGGGGGCGAGGAAGATTCCGCTCATCGACGGCCTGGCGATCGCGCTGAACAACCTGGACATCCTGATCCCGTCGGACGAGGACGGGGCGGTGATGTACAACGAGCTGATCTCGTTCGGGTTCGAGATGACGAAGGCGGGGAACATCCGCTACAACGCGCCGGAGGGGATGCACGACGATTGCGTGATCGCGGCGGCGCTCGCGGCCTACGGCCTCCTGAACGCCCCGCTGGCGGCGAGGCTCTGGTGACGGACGGCTGCCGCTATTGCGAGGCCTGCGGCGATTGCATTCGGTGCTTCGGCGAGGATCGGTGCCATGGAACGGACGACGGAAAGCACGCGGAGCCCGCGTGACCAAGGATATTCGGACCCGGTACGACTGGGTGCCGGGCCGGGAGGGACGCCTTCTGGCGCCGGAGGGCAGCAAGTCCATGGCCCAGGCGGTCTCGGTCGGGGTGCTGAGCCACGACACGCTCCGGATCTTGTACGAGGACGGGAGGCTGTACGGCCAGGCGCTTTACGACGCGACCTGGCGATACGGGGATGGAGGAAGCGGTGGTCACAGATAAGACGTTCGCGCTGATCACGGAGGACGAGAGGCCGATCCACCAGCTGCTCGGCGCGGGCGACACGTTCGACTACATGGTGGGGAAGGTCTTCGTCTCGGCACAGGGGGTTCATTCTTGCGAGGCAATCACCCCCTACTTCGAGCGGGACGGGGAGCTGTGGTTTGCGATCATGCGCAGGGGCGCCGTCTGGCGGCGGGTGATCGCGCAGGCGGTCACGGCGGTGGAGTACAAGGAGGCGGAAGGATGAAGGGAGGCGCGATGTGCGAATGCTGACGCTGCCGCCGAGCGAGAAGGGCGGCCACGACCACGTGATGGAGCTCGGAGACGAGACCAACACCGTGGTCGTCAACCGATGGGACGAGAAGGAGGGGCCGGTCGAGGAGCGGCACGACTGGGACAAGCTGGCCGAGGTCTTCGTCCTGGGCGAGCGTCGCTGCATGTCCGAGCAGGAGTGGGCGGACCACCTTCGCGAGGTGAGGCTCCGGCGACAGAAAAACGAGATCCCGAGCAAGGAGCCGCTGACCATGGAGAAGCTACGGGACATCGCGGCGACCTTCGCCGAGCTGGAACCGCGCATGCCAAAGTACGGGATCTGGTTCTCCATGTTCGCGGAAGACGACGCGTACGTGATGAGGACGCCGGGCTGGGTCGTGGTCCTCATCCCGGACGGCTGGCGCGAGAGGTGGAACGAGGTGCCGGAGCCGAGGATCCCGGAGCTGACGCGGGAGGAGTTCAACTGCTTTCTGGGGCAGTGGGAGAGGAGCGTGCGGAATCACTTTCTGAACGACCCGGCGGCGCCAGAGCCGCTTTGAGCGCCTAGACTTATACTAGGATCGGGGGTAACATGGCGGTCAGAGGGCAAATCCATGATAGACCAAGAACTTCTGCTGGCGACCTGCGGGCCGTGCCAGGGGGGCCGACACGAGGAGTGCCGGGTGGTCGTGTACCAAGGGCCGAACTGGGAGCTGCGCTGCCGATGTTACCTGAGGGGACACTATGCTGAACAGACGATCGTTCATGAAGAGGCTGAGCGGCGGTACGGCTGCCGCCTGGGCAGCACTCAGATGGAAGGCGCCCGAGCCGCCCCCGCAATCTACGTCGGAGCCTGCTCCTGCGTCCTCTGCGCCTAAGCGGAGCCCGAAGCCCGGCCACGATGGGCCGGTGCCGCGGCACTGGGCGAAGTGCAAGATCGACGGGAAGTCGCACCGGCTCCGGGAGGTCGTGGGGCCGACCGTGCAACGCTGCGACGTGGACGAGCTGTCCTTCCAGACCGTTCCGGTTCACGACGAGGTGGAGATGGTGCTCTGGTGGGGCGACCGCCGGGCGCGGCAGCTGCTCAACATCATGAAGAGGCGCCGCAAGGTGGAGTTCTGGATCGAGAGGGACTACGACTCCGTCGAGATGTACGGATACATCACTCGGCTCTCGGCGGAGGAGGGGACCGAGTCGCCCAGCGGCTATCCCGAGATGAGGGTCTACCTCAAGCCGAGGCCACCGATCTATCGCGTGGGGGGGAGAGCATGAGCCGAAAACGCAGACTGCCGCACCAGCGGACGACCGCGGCCTCGGCAAGGACGGGCTGCGTTCGCATCCGCCTCCTGAGCGGGCGAAACATCTGGTACAACATCAACGGGGTCCCGCCTTCCTATCTGCGGATCCTGATCCCCCCGGAGAAGAAGCCGCCCCAGGGAGTCAAGCCGCCCCCGGGCCGGAAGACCGTGTGCAAGCGGAGTGGCCTCGACCGATACGAGGAGATGACGGTCAAGGAGATGGTCAAGGCCGGCCTGATCAAAAAGTCCGATACGGATGGCCACGAGCTGGACAAGAAGCCGTCCCCGCTGATCCTTCCTTGACGAAACCCCCTGACCTGTAGTATTCACTACCGCCAGGGAGGGAGGGGACCATGAGACGACTCAATCTGCTTCTAGCCTACCTGATGATCGCTATTCCGCCGCTGCTGGCCATCTTCGGGTCCGCGTGCCTGGACTCGCGGCAGACGACGCCCACCGGGGTCGAGGCGCCCACGCCGGAGGAGACGGAGCCTGCCGCGACCCAGCCCGCCGGGTCCGGGCCGACCGGCCTGCTCGAGGTGTCGACCAGCCGCCACGACGGCGCGATCCACGCCCGCGTGACCAACACCACGCCCGAGCCGGTGGCCGTGCTTCTCTGTAGCTACGACTGCGGGGAGACGGAGGACTGCCGGACCGCCCTGCAGACGCTCTACCGCCGGACCAAGAGGAAGGTCATCCAGCCCAACACCGGGGCGCTGCTGTCCCGGGAGCTGGCCTGCTTCTTTCAGTGGGACGTTCTCCGGGAGAACGACCCGCGCGAGACCAAGCCGGTCACGTGCCCCGAGACCTACCGGTGGGGACAGGACTACCCCGGACTCGAGCTCCTGGAGGCCGACACGGGGAACCGGAGCTGCGTCACCACCACCACGACGATCCCCGAGCCGGAGAAGTGGTGCGACCCGGAGCGGAAGTGCATCAAGTGGGGCTGGGTCTTCCTATACACGCCGCAATGTCACCAGGTCTGCGTGGAGTGGGCGACGGAGGAGACCCAGATGTACGGGCGCTTTCCTGGCCCGGAGGGGTGTCCCCCGAGCTACGCGGGGAGATGCGACGGACGGTCCGCCGCCGTCCAGTGCCCGGACTAGCCGCCGTCCTCTAGATTTTATCCTTGAGGTGCGCCAGGGGCGCATGATTATATAAGTAGTCGTGCGCGCAAGAGCCAGAAACGCATTTAATATCTTAACGAAAATCGCCGATCGTTTAATTTTGAGATGGCGGATTCGTTTAATACTGAAATGTCTCGCTAAGTGGCTGGACGGCGAGGGACTTGGCGGCACGCCTCGGCCGACAAAATCTGTTACCGACCGACAAAATCTGGTAGGTCTCCTCTCCCTTCCCGCACCCCCGATCTCGCTAAGTGCTTGCCGACGAACGAGAAAATATTTCCGCCAGCTCGCCCGATTCTGGTATGCGTCTTGTATATGTAATATTCCATTATGACAAGGGAAAACAAAGCAAAAGGAGACAGGGCGATGGCAAAGACAATCGGGAACAGCGGAACAAGCAGCAACTCACTTCATCACGACCTGATGGAGGCCCGGAAGTCGCGGAGGGAACAGCGACGGATACGAGCGACCAACTTCCACACCAAGGCGAGGGAGCTGAGCGTGATGGCGGACGAGATCAAGGACGGGCTGGACGAGACCCGGGACCACGCGGTGGCGTGGGACAGCGTGGCGCAGCTCGAGGCGGTTCGGGTGGACCTGGCCAACGCGCTGGCGAAGCTGGACGCGATCAACGGCAATTCGTAGGGGAAACGAGATGAACCACGGGAGAGTCGAGGAGTGTCGGGGGGCTACCGACAAGCCGAGCGGGCCAGAGCGCACCGTAACCGGCGACGGAGGAGCCACCTCGGCGCCCCTGGGCTTTCCCAGGAAGCAGGCGACTTTCTTTGGGGAGAGGAGAGGACGATGTACGTAGTCAACAAGTCTCAGGTGGATCTGATGAAGGGGAATCGGGGGCTGGTGACCGAGGCGAGCGACGTCGGGCTGGCCCCCGGCGACTGGCCGCAGACCATCGCCGTTCTGGACGACCGGAACGAGGGCTACCTCTTTTTCCGCGGCGCGAGGATCGACAACCACGGCGACCTCGGAGGCTTCAACTACCGCACCCGCGACGGGCGCTTTGCGCTGACGGTCTTCAACGACTGAGGAGGACGGACCGATGAAGGACGAGCATCTGCTGGTGCAGCTGGAGCGCAACTACTGCTCCGGGTGCGAGTGGGAGGACGAGCACGGGACCGACACGGCCTACCGTCCGCAGCACGAGTGCGGGAAGCCGACCCGGCCCGCGCCGGAGGGCTCCGTGGTGGAGGCGACCAGGCCGAGGCAGGAGGAGAGCTGATGGCGATCGAGTGGACGGAGACGCCTAGCTCGGACGACCCGGCTGGCCAGGCCCAGCACATGATGGACTACTGCAAGGTCGAGGCCCTGCGGGCCATCGCCGAGCAGCTGGAGGACCTGCGGAGAGCGGTCGACTTCAACAGCACCGCCCTGGAGAAGACCATGATCGAGATACGGAGGGCGCGGGGGTGACGAAGCGAAGCCGCTGCCGGCACGACCGGGTCTACCGGGAGAGGGGGCCAAGGACGGTCCTCGTCGACCGGCTGGAGTTCAACGACGGGAAGGACCCGAACCTCTACCTGGCACTGGTCGTGGTCGAGGTGTGCTTGCGTTGCGGGCGGCGACGGGAGATCCCGTTCCTGAAGGGAGGCGCAAAGAGCCGTGAATGAAGAAACAGCGAAAGAGGTGATGCAGACCCTGTGTCACAAGGAGGCCCTCGGCGGAGGCTGGCGAGATCCAGGGCACGTGGCAACCACGACCATCTCCCAACGCCTACGCCAGAAGGACTGGCACTTCGAGTACGTGGCCCTGGTGGAGCTACATCTACATCGCGGGGTTCCGGGCATAGATCGCTTCTGCGGGATCAAGGACATCACGGACGCCGGGATCTGGTTCTACGACGGGGACGGCCACATCGACGAAAACTGCTGGCGGCTGTACCTGATCCCTTGGCACTTGGTCACGGGGATGGTCGTCCATCAAGTATCGTGAGGAGGCCAAGGCCATGAGGTTCGTCGGGGCAAGCGGGCGCGTCTTCGAGACCACCCTGGACGACTTTGTCTTCACGAAGGAGCCGCCGATCACGCTCCCCGGCCTGGTGGAGTATCGCATCGACGGCAAGGCGGTGGACCTGGCGACGTTCGAGAGGGAGATGGACGAGGAGCTGGAGGTTCGGGTCCAGGAGCTGGAGACGAAGAGAGACCTCCTGATCGGGATCGCCTTATTGGCCGCCGCCGCGACGTGCGGGATCGGTCTCGGCGCCTGCCTGGCGGGGCGGCTGGGGCTGCTGTGAGGGAGGACGACATGCCGAAGATCGAAGAGTGCGGAGACGGCTGGTACATCGCCGGTCACAGGGAGGGCGTGGTCGAGGTGCTGGAGGCGGCCCTGCCGTCCGGCGCCCGGATGAGGCTGGAACACATCGAGGGCTCGGAGGAGATCTGGCTCGAGCCCTGCAATGTGGCGCTCAAGGTGCAGAGCTGGGACGAGAGGAAGGGCGAGTACAAGACGGCCCGCTGGGAAAAGCTGGACGACCTGCGCTCGACGGACCTGGTCGGCATCGCGGCCCTGCTGCTGGTGGCCGACGACCACCTGAACGTGGTGGAGAAGCTGCCCCGCTGGTGGGAGTTCTGGAAGAGGAGGAGGAGAGACGATGGGCGAACAAGTGGAGAGGCTGCGGACAGCAAGAAGCGATGGGACCGGCCCCGCGCCACCCACGCCGATGAAGGAGGCGCTCGCGAACCTGATGGGCCCGGAGGTGGCGTCGAGGACGATCGAGACCTTTCGGCTGATGGAGGTGGCGGAGGCTGAGATCGCCCTGGCGCAGGAGGAGAACCCGCTTCTCGCGCCGGTCCTGAAGGAGTCTTTCCTGGCGCTTACCCCGACGACCTATCTCCGGGGGCGGGAGGACCGGCTCTACCCGGCGCACTGCAAGGAGATCCTGCGCCGGGTCGTGGAGGGCGAGGACCTTCGGGAGCCGACCCGGGCGGAGATGATCGGGCTCGTGGCCGAGACCTCCCTCGTGGCCGTGCCGACCCGCGTCGGATGCGCACTCTACTTCCGGCTGTTCCGGGAGCTGTTCCCCGAGCGCGAGGACCTCTTCTCGGAGGTCGACGGGGTGGCCCCGAGCGTGACCAGGGGAGAGATGGGCCACTACACCGGGGACGTCGACGACCTCGAGCGCGACATGCGGCGGAAGATGAAGCGCGAGATCGCGGGATCGGTCCGGGGAAGGGGGAGGCCGTGAAGGAGCTTAGCCGGAAGCCGAGGTGGCGCAGGACGATCTATTGCTCTCCGGCCTGCGGATTCGGATGTACTCGGGTCCAATACGAGCTAGCGGTCAGCCGAGGAGAGAGGCTGGCGAGGAGTCTCGGAGAGGACTGGAAGCCCCGAATCTGGGAGAACGTCGGCTGGCGCTACTGCGCGAGGCGAGGCGGACTGGAGGTTCATCCGGCAGGCTCAGGCTACATCGCAATTTTAGGTGAGCCGGATAGTCCCGGCGAGCGCTGGTGCGAGCCTGGAGACACCCCGGAGAATGCGATCCGGAAGGTTGTCGAGGTGGCGAAGGAGGAGATCGCGGGCCTCCAGGCGATCCTGGAGAAGGCGGGGGTGCTCTGATGAAGGTATACCGGGGAACCAAGAAGCTGTTCGGGTCCGGCGGCGAGGTCTACGTCGTCCACGCCGTGGAGACGGACGAGGCCGGGAAAGAGGAGAAGCGACCGCTGACCTGGAGGGGGAAGCACTCCCCGGATGGCTTCGCCTGGGGCTACGGAGGGAGCGGACCCGCCGAGCTGGCCCTATCGATACTCGAGGACCACATGGGGGACGAGAGGCCCCTGCCGGAGTTCTATCAGGCGTTCAAGCGAGAGATGATCGAGCCGCTGGACAGGGGCGCGGACTTCGAGCTGAGCGAGAAGCAGGTCGAGGAGTGGGTCCAGGGGTGGCTGGCTAAGAACTGGGGGAGCCGGTGATGATGGACGTCTTTTGGGCGGCGCTGTTTCTCTTGCTTGTCGCCGTCTTCGTCCTCGGGCTCGCCATGCTGGTCGGCGGGGCCGCGAAGCTCGGGGGGCCGGAGGACCCGAGAACAAGGAGGAAAGACGATGGATCCAAATGAGGCACTGAGAAAGCTCCTTCGAGCCATCCAAGAACAGGATCGCGATGAGGCCCTGGAGGCGACGCACGATCTGTATACGTGGCTCGAGATGAAGGGGTTTCTCCCCGATTGGAAGGTGATCCGTGAGTTCCAAGATTGAATGGACGGACGAGACCTGGAACCCGGCCACGGGGTGCTCGAAGGTGAGCCCCGGGTGCCTGAACTGCTACGCGGAGCGCCAGTCGAAGAGAAACGTCCGGAGGGAGTGGAAGCCCTGGACGCCGGAGAACGTCCAGACGAACCTCCGCGTCCACCCATACACGCTGACGGCGCCCTTCCGGTGGTACGAGCCGAGGCGGGTCTTCGTCTGCTCGATGGGGGACCTGTTCCACGAGCAGCTGCCGGTCGGCTTCGTCGCGGACGTCTTCGGGGTCATGGCGGTGGCCCACTGGCACACCTTCCAGGTGCTCACGAAGAGGCCGGAGGCGATGCGGAGGTTCCTGGCGGGCGGGGGGATCAAGGTCAGCGCGAGGACGGAGATCGAGCTGCGAGCCAGGGAGTGGGCATCGGTCCTGAAGGACGGGACCTTCCGGGCGCGGAACCGCGGGATCCGGTACGACGTGGAGTGGCCGCTCCCGAACGTATGGCTCGGGGTGTCGACCGAGGGACAGCGGGAGGCGGACCGTCGGATCCCGATTCTCCTGGAGACGCCGGCGGCGCGCCGGTTCATCTCCGCGGAGCCGCTGCTCGACCCATTGGATCTCAGCGCATCGGTCTGGCAGACATGCTGGGAAAAGCATCCGCATGAGGGTGAGTGCGTGGAGGGACCGAGCCTCGACTGGGTGATCGCCGGGGGGGAGAGCGGGCCGTACGCGAGGCCCTCGGACCCGGGCTGGTTCCGGGACCTTCGGGACCAGTGCCGACAGGCGGGCGTCCCGTTCTTCATGAAGCAGATGGGGACGGCCTGGGCCCGGAGCAACGGCGGGGACCTGGGTCGCTACGCGCACAACTCCGAGGGGGGCCACCCGGGGGAGTGGCCGGGGGAGCTGAGGGTGAGGGAGTATCTGGAACCGCCCGGACGACGCACGCAAAACGCACAAACGCACGAAACGCACGGGAAACCGCACCAAAAACGCAGCTAAACTGCACGGGCGAACGCACAGATTGCAGGAAACGCACGCAAGACGCATGAACGGGGCGCATGAACGGGAGGAGACCATGGGCCTGATCGAGACGGCGGAGAGATTCGACGATAGCTGGGACGTGTTGCCCTCGGGGCTGGCGGTGCCGGCCCACCTGACCAAGAGGCTGACCGCCGTGGACCTGTTCTCCGGGGCCGGGGGCTTCAGCCTGGGGCTCCTGGAGGCGGGCTTCCACGTGGTGGCGGCGGTCGACAATGACGAGAACTGCCTGGTCACGTACCTGACCAACCTGGGGGCGGACAGGGTGGACATCCGATACGTGGAGCCGGAGGACGAGGAGCGGCTGGAGACCTGGATGGAAAGGAACATCATCAAGAAGCCGAAGGACGGCGGACAGGCGGGCCTCTTCGGGGAGGGGGTCGAGCTGTACGAGGTGACGTCGGTCTCGGGCTCGAACCGCCGGGAGGAGTGGTCGCCGCCGGGCTGGCACGGGGTGCCCGTGTACTGGTTCGGAGACGCCTCCAAGCTGACGGGGAAGCGGATACTCGACTCGATCGGGATGGCCCGGGGCGAGCTCGACCTGGTGGTCGGGGGGCCGCCGTGCCAGGGCTACTCCTCGGCGGGCAAGCGGGAGGTGGCCGACCCCCGCAACAACCTGACCTTCGAGTTCGCCAGACTCGTCACGGAGATGCAGCCCCGGACCATGTGCATGGAGAACGTGCCCGGGATTATCAACATGCCGACCGTGGACGGGGGAACGGTCCTGGACGAGGTCTGCCGGATCCTCGAGCGGGGCGACTTCGGGGAGTACAAGGCGCTCCACGAGATCATGGGCGGCGACGACCGGGCGATGATCAAGCGCGGGGCCGGCAAGAAGAGGGACCGGGTCGTCAAGAACGCGCCGAAGGAAGAGGCCGAGGACAAGAAGCAGGGGGCGCTGTTCTGATGGGCGATACGCCGAGGTGTCCGAAGACGGAGAACGGGACTCACTTCTGGGTGACCTACGTCGAGCGCAACCCGTACCGACGGGGCCTGGAGTGCAAGCGCTGCGGCCACAGGGAGCCCGCCAAGGAGCCGGAGCACGACCGCAAGACGCGGGCCATGTTCCGGCGGCTGTACTGGGAGGGTGCGCGATGAGGGTGATCGAGAGGCTGGAGACGACGTGGGCGGCGGTCCAGTTCGACCGAGATCTGTTCCTGGCGCTTGAGGCCGGGAGCAAGAGGGTCCTGGACGAGGACGAGCAGCTGGTCTATCCGTACATACGGAGCCGGGGCACCGAGTTCTGGTACGCCACGCATCCCGGCTGGTTCAAGTACCGAGTGCGGCACGGGGAGTGGGTGCTGGTGGGGCTGGAGACCGGAGAGGTGAGGGTCGCGGTGGGCCTGTCTGGCTACGAGGCCATCGGGGGGTCGATCGCCCCGACGGAGCCGATCATCGAGCACTTCGAGGACTGAGGGGGGCTGATGATCTATCTGGACTGTAAGGGGTGCGGGAAGCCGAATCCTATGGCCCGGTACGGCGACGAGAGGATCTGCCGCGACTGCTACGAGCTGCTGCTGAGGTGCATCACGACCAGGGTGCTCGTGGAGTCGGCGACCAACAACCAGACCACGCCGCTCTCGGACGTGATGCTGAGGATGAGGGGTGGAGGATGAGCGACAAGGTGTTCGAGACCCTGCGTCTGCTGAGAAAGTACATCGACCACGTGGGGCACAGCGCGGGACGGGAGTTCTTGCTGCCGGAGGACAGGACCGGGGAGTTCACGGACGAGGAGTGGAAGCAACTACAGGTGCTGGTGGAGCCCGAGAGGGAGGGCCAGGTGCCGTGCGTGTGCAGCCACTCAAGGGAGCTGACGGGGGCGATCCGAAACATCGAGGACGCCGTCGAGCGGTTCGTTCACGGGCCGATCGCAACGGGGCACGTCGAGCCGACGCAGTGGAAGGCCGACGCGGTTCGCGGGGTGCGCATGGTGGGGACGGTACTAACGACCGTGGACATCACGGAGATCGCGAGGGCGGTCGAGGAGGGCATGAAGGTGATCGAGGCGTACGAGGGCGAGGCGGAGGACGGCTCATCATGAGCGAGGCGGAGGTGACGATGCTGATGTACGTGATAACCGACGAGAAGGGAGAAGACCGTTTCATCTGCGAGGACGTGCAGGTCTGCCTGGCCAACATGCAGCGGGGGGAGCGGACCTTCGCCGTGACCTACAGGGAGACGGACCGGGAGCTGGTCCTCCGGCGGGGAATCGGGGACGAGCTGGTGTCGACGGAGGAGGAGTCCAACTGAAACAAACGGAGCGAGATGCCATGACCCTCAGAGAGTTCGACCAGCACAGCAAGCGGCGATGGACGGAGGAGGAGAGGTACATCCGCGAGCGCCTGCGGACGAGGAGGAAGGACTCGGTCGGGCCGTGGGACGAGCTGTGGAACTGGTACGAGCCGTCGGCCCTGAAGTCAAGGGAGCAGATCGAGCTCGAGCAGAAGGTCGTCGGCATGGGCGTGCTGTTGGAGAGGTACACGTTGCTCGTGAAGTGCTGGGTCGCCGAGCTGATGGACCTGAAGAAGGTCACCATCGGGGAGACGGCCAAGCTGGCCGCGACCTGGGCGGCGTGGAAGAAGCCCCTCGGGCGCTGCACCGACCACATCGTCGAAACGGTGGCGGACGGGGCGGCGTTGGGCACGGAGCTGCCGACGCTCCGGGACCTGAGGCGCTTCTTCCTGGGCAAGACCTACTCCCGGGAGCTGGGCCAGATGGAGCGCGTGTCCGTACTGGCGAGGGAGCTACGGAGGATGGCGCCCACGGCACGGGCGCTGCGGGGCCGATGACGCGCCAGGTCATTCAGCCCGGCAAGAGCGAGTGCGAGCGATACATCCGCGGGAGGCTGCCGGGGTTCAAGTCGAAGCCGCTTGGCCCCTTCAACGTCTCGGCCTCCTTGCTGAGGATGGAGCTAGAGACACGACGGGGCGTGGACCCAAAGACGATGAATCGGGCCATGCCCCTGGCGAAGATGAACCTGGAGGAGATCTACATCGTTGTGGGGTGGGAGATGGAGCAAAACGAGAAGATGCTGGAGGCGGTGACGAAGGAGGCCACGGAGGCCCGGGAGTTCATGGAGAGGGCCTACAATCAGGTGCGGACGCTCTCGGAGGAGGTGCGGCCCCTGCTGATGGAGCAGGCCAAGGAGATACGGGCGGCCCGCATGACGGTCACCTCGGAGCTGGGCCAGGCCCTCCAGGTGCTGAAGGACGTGCGCAAGTTCTTCCTGGAGAAGGACTACACTACCGAGATGGAGCGGCTCCAGCGGTTCGTGGAGCTGTGCTGGGAGTTTCAGGACCTGAAGCAGCAGGGGGTCCTGGATGCGATGTGTGATGCGGCCCTGCGACTGGCTGTCGCGGAGCCGGACGAGGAGGAGGCGAAAGATGAGAGCAACGGCGGAAAAGGCAAAGGAAAGGGTCAAGGGAAGGGCGCTGCGTAGGGCGCTCGATTCGAAGGACGCGCACCGGCTGACCCACGACACCCCGGCGCTGACGACCGAGACGGTCATGATCACGCCGGAGATGGCGCAGGAGATGCTCCAAAAGAACAAGAACAACCGACCGGTCAACTGGAACCGGGTGGAGGACTACGCCGGGATGATGGGGCGGCACGAGTGGGTCTTTCACTCCCAGGGGATAGACCTGGACGAGCACGGCAACATCCTGACGGGGCAGAACCGGCTCTGGGCCATCGTGTACTCGGAGATGACCATCCCGATGCGGGTCAGCCGCGGGTGCCCGGCGGCGGTGGCGCCCTTCCTGGACAGGGGAACGCCGCAGTCGGCGAGGGACCTGGCCGCGAGGAGAAGCGGGCGGAAGCACACGCCCCAGGAGGGCATGATCGCCCGGGCCAGGCTGGCCGCCGAGGAGAACCACAAGCCGAGCAAGGACGTCATGGCGGACATGATCTACGACAACCGGAAGATGGCAGAGGTCCTGCTCCTCAAGACCAAGGGGACGAAGAAGACCAAGCCCATCCTGATGATCATGGGCGTCCTCTCGATGCTGAAGAGGGACGAGGCCCTGGCGCTGGTCTACAAGGTGGAGGACATGGCCAACGCCCTGGGAGACGCCCTGGCGCCCCAGGACCCGGACAAATGCTGGGGCCGGGGGGTGGCGTTCGCCCTGGCGATGGAGCAGGCGCGCAAGGTGGTCGCGTTCTACAAGGTGAAGAAGTGAGGGCCAAGACGGGGCTGCACGAGGGGGCAGCGCCGAAGGAGGGAGCGGACAGGGTCGAGACGTTCGTCGAGGAGATGGAGCAGGGCGAGTGGACGCTCGGGGAGGAGCTTGCGGGGGTGCCCGAGCTCCGGGCCCGGATCCGGCAGCTCCTCGAGGCGAACACCGCGGAGGTGGAGAGACGACGGAAGGCGGAGGCCGAGCTGGAGCGGGCGACGGAGAGCCACCTCCTCAACGCCGAATCCTTTCTCGACACGATCCGCGCTCTCCGGCGCGGAAAGGAGAACTGCCGACTCCGCTTCTTCCTGGCGGGGGCGGTGGCGGGGCTCCTGGCGAGGTACCTCCTGTACGCCCTCTTCTAAGTTCTTGACGGGCCCGGGGTGGTATGCGTCTTGTATAGTATTTCGGGCCAGGAGGACGGGACGATGAAATGGCTACTAATCGCGATGTACGTGGCGAAGATGGCGGACCTGGGCACGACCGAGATGGCCCTCTCCCGGGGAGGGTTCGAGGCCAACCCCTTCATGCAGAACCAGGGCTTCCGATGGGCCTACGGGACGGTCGCGCCCCTGGCGGTCTACGAGCTGGGGCGAAGGATGAAGAGCCGACGGGCGCGGATCATCACCTACGTGGCCGCGACGGCCGGCTGGTCCCTGATCGCCTACAGCAACTACCGGGCCTACAGTCGCATGCGGGAGCGGGCGCCCGGCGGGGGGCTCCGGCTCCAGTTCTCGGTGGGGTTCTGACATGGGGCTCGAGCAGTGGCTGATACTCAGGCGCTATGACCGAGTGAAGCTTCAGGACCTCTGCCTGGGGAAGCGCACCTCGTGGCTGACCCCAGCCGTCTACGACTCGGTGATGGAGAACTTCGACGAGCCGGGGATGATGGACGCCCGCGTGCCGATTTGGGGGGACGCCCGCGGCTTCTACTGGCACCCGCCGGACAAGCAGGACTCCAAGGGGCTCACGTGGTGCGCCATGCGCGCGATCTGGCCTCCCAATGACCTGGTGGAGGCCGTGGTGATGCTCGAGGAGATGGAGGACCTCGACCTCTGGGCCAAGATGAAGTCCGTTCCAAGGTGGAGACGGACGCTCGGCCTGCTCATAACCTACGCGGCAAGACTCATATTTCGGGGATACGCGGGGCGGCCGGCCGGTTCAGTTCGTGCAGCCCCAACTAAAAAAAGGGGGAGGGGCGCCGATGGCGGACGATAGACGAGGCTGGTTCGTGGAGTGGGACGACTTCGACGAGTCGGAGAACCATCTCGCCATGGCGCAGTTCGAGGACCGGGTTCAGCTGAGGGCCAGGAACAGCGAGGAGGCGATCTCGGAGGCGGTCGAGGAGGTAAGAAACAGGAAGTGGCGGCATTACAAGGGCTGGGACAAGAAGCTGTATCCGCACAGCCCGCGGCTTGTCTACCGCCTACCGATGGAGGACCCGACATGATCCGGGTTAAGAGCAAGGACGGGATACCCTACGAGGTGGTCATCGAGGCCAAGACCTTCCAATCGGAGATCCCGGTCTCGAAGGAGATGGGACCGGAGCTGGAGCACATGGGGCTCATCGTCTACGACCACGACCGGGAGAACTGCGCGGGGTGCAAGGTGAACCGGGCGCTCGCGAAGATGCGGGAGGAGGCCCTTTTGGCGATAAGTGCGCGGATCGAGCTGGAGATGATGGGCGCACGCCGGAAGGAGGAGCCATGACGCTGATGACGGTAGGCCAGAGCCTGGAGTCGTTCTCGGAGGAGCCCATGGGCTGGCCGCGGTGCTACTGCACCTGCTCACGCTGCGGGATACGGGAGATCTGGCGGGTCAGGCCGGACACTCACTGGGAGACCCACTTCTGCGTGGACTGCGTGATAGAACACGGGGAAGAGGTCGCGGCGATAATCGCGGAGAGGAAGGGGGCGCCATGACGTTCTGGACGGGGATGCTGATCTACGTGATGGGGGTACTGACTCTCCCGGCGGCGATTGTTCTCTCGGCCTGGCTGCTGGCCCGGTACGCCGACCGGAGGCAGAGGGAGGAGCGCATGAGCGCGGAGTGGCTACGGGCCAGGAAGGACCGGGGGCGTCCAATCTCGGAGGGCGCCGAGGACTGGCTGAAGGAGCACGAGAGGGGCTTCCGCAAGGAGCGGGCACGCGCCCTTGAAAAGATCCGGGAGGGTCGGGCTCAGGTCGAGAGAGGACTGGGAATAAGGCCGAGAAAGAGGGACGACGGAGGAGGCAAGCATGGAGTCCACTAACCGGGTGGCGGGTTCTCGAGGGTGGGTGGCCAGGCGGCTCAGGCCGGGGCTCCAGTGGCTCTGGAGCAACCGACGGCACAGGAGGGGGGCGCTCATCTCGCACCACGGGATAACGGCCAGGGCCGGCGAGTGCGGGCTCTGGATCGCGGCGAGCGGAGCGGACGCCCTGCCGGTCGTGGGCCTCCAGCTGAACAGCAAGTACGACCTGGAGACGGATACTCACACGGGGTGCATCACCGTGGCCGAGGCGGAGGACTTCGAGAAGATCGTGGGGAGGCTGGCCGGAGAGATCGGGGGAACGACGATCAAGAGCACGTGGAACGGGGTCGGCACCAGCTCCTTATCCGTGCAGCTGTTCAGGATGTGCTCGAAGGCGGTCGCGGCGCTGGTGGACGAGGAGCAAAAGGGGTGCCCCAAGCCCGACCACCGGATGCACTGCTCCTGGGACGGCTGCTCCTGGTACAGCGACGGCCACAAGAAGACCAGGCTGCCGAGGGGGTGGAGATGAACCAGACATGGCCGAGGGCTACAAGGCCGGTCAATATGGGCCAACCGACTGCGGCAGATTACGAGGAGTACATCGCCGATCTTCATGTAAAAGCGCGCGAGATGGAGTTGCTCCAGGAGGAGAACAAGGCGCTCCGGGAGCTGGTCCAGCACCTGATGAGGGTGGACAAGGAGGACGGGGCTCTCGGGTCGATACTACCTGGCTGGGGCCTGAGCCGGCACAAGGCGGCGGACTGCGAGATCTGCACGAGGGCGGCGAGCTACCTGAATCCGACCGCCGACGTGAGCTGGTGGAGGTGGTGATGAGCTTCATTTTGATGACCGAGACCGAAAGGGGCTTCGACCGTGGCGACTTCGTGGACTGCCACGGGGCGAGCTGCTCGATCCAGAAGAGCAGCGTCGCGACCGAAGACATGATCTGGCTCGGGCGGAACGAGTACGAGGGGCATCTTGGAGATGGGCCCGCCTGCTGCCGGATGCACCTCGACCGAGAGAGGGCGGAGGCGCTGATCGTGCTGCTGCGGCGCTTCGTGGAGACGGGGGAGCTGACCCCATGAGCTGGTACTGGACGGAGATATGCCCAACGTGCAACGGGACCGGGCGCGTTCCCTGGAGCAACCTCGGGACGGCGTTCGCGGACAGCACGAGCCCCTGCCCGGCCTGCAAAGGAAAGGGCATGATCGAGCACAGCACCGAGGACCCTCCCCCGTTTCCCGTACCGCCGGAGGCCTCGCAGCAGTTCGTCGTCCTCCAGGAGGAGCTGAGGCACGTCTACGTCCTGTACGGGCTCGATATGGGCGAACATCCGGTCGCGCTTGGGGTCTACAGGACGGTGTCGGGGGCCATGAACCACCCGGAGGTCCAGGGCCAGGGCTTCGTCGGCCCCTACGAGGCGACGCGCTGCGAGCTGCAGGGCCAGCGATACTGGAAGCCGCTCCATGTCGACGACGAGGGGAAGCCGGAGGGCGACCCGTTCCATCTGATATACGAGGAGGAGGTCCAGCCATGAGGACCGATGACGTGCTCGCCCGTTCCGGTCGCATAACCAGGCGGCTTCTGGGCAACCTGCGGGAGAGGAAGGACGCGGGCCTCGTGGTTGATCCGTACCGCTCCAACTCGGGGTGGTTTCTTGATTGGGTCGATATAGTCAGAGAGGAGCTGGAGGGACATGAACGAGAACGAGAAGCGGGAAGCAGAGAGGCGCCGGATCCGGGAGCTGGAGCAGAGGGCCGAGGAGCATAACGCCCGGATCATCCCGGAGACTCCGGGCTACGTCAGGACGGAGGGGCCGCGGCGCCAGACCCGGGCCTCGGTGAGAAACGGCATGCTCCACTACGAGGAGATATGAGATGCCGACGATCGGCGAGCTCAAGAAGCTGGTGGAGGACATCCCGGACGAGTGCGAGCTGGTTCGGGTCGAGACCGACCCGCCGGAGGGCCTGAGGGTCGGCTTCCAAGATGAGGGCGGGGCCTACGCGGTCAGGTTCATTTTCAAGGGCATTCGCACGAGCTGCGACCGCTGCGAGGGCTGCGGCAAGATCGCCAACAGCGAGGATGGCGAGCCCTGGATCGCCTGGCTCGCCCTTCCCCCTGGATCGGACCTGGCCGTGAAGCTCGGGCAAGTGCAGCCGATCGACTGCCCGGAGTGCGGGGGGAGCGGGGACAGGATATGAGCAAGAAGACGCAGGCCATCGTGGTCCTGGCGGCGGTGGCGCTGATCGCGCTCGTCGCCTATCTTGCGCTACGAACGGCACCGCTATGAGTCTTTCGCGGGCGGCGGGGATGCCCCTCGTCGCCGACCGGCACGTGCGACGCAGCCGGGGGTCCTAGATCTGCCCTCTGGCCTGCCTCGGATGATATTAGATCGAAGCCGGTAGCGGGCGTCTAGCCCGTCGCGGGCCGCGGGGAGCGGCACGTCCCCCGCGGCCTCCAACCCCCCTTTCTTATCAAAGTCATTGACGGAACGCCCGTTTCTGTGGCAAGCCTATGCCATGGCGATCGCGCAGACCGCGAATCGGGTGCGGGTGGGGTCCGCCGCCTTGCGCGGAAGCCGGGTCAGTCTCCACGCTCAAAATGGGGGGGAATAGTGGCGCAAACACGAACGGCGAAAGGCACGAACGCCACGAAGGTTAGCGGGACGAGTCTTACCATCACGGGCGTGACCTGCGATTGGGGGTCCACCCTGGTGGTTGGCATCGCTTACGACAACGCCGCTGGCGCGCCTACGACCGTCAAGTACGGCAAGCGCGAATTGACCGAGATAGAAAGGCAGGCCAACCCCGGAACCGGGATCACCGTCGCGCTGTGGAAGGCGGGTTACCTCAGGCACTCAAACTCCCGCGACATCGTGGCAACGTGGTCCTCAGAGATCACCGAGAGGGCCATGTTCGCCACGCAGATCACGGAAGCCGGCGCCAAGGACGTGGAGAGCTCAGCCGAGCAAGACGGCACGACCACTCCCGCGACCGGGGCGGCACAAACGACGACGGTAGCGGACACGATTCACATCGCGGCATTCGCGGCCAACGGACCAACCACCGACACTCCAGCGACCGCAAACCTCGGCCATATCATCGGCCAGCGGATCGGGACGGCGGGCGCTCCGGCCATCTCGAACGTCACGCTTCAAGAGACCTACGAGACTCTGACGGCGACGGGGAATTGCCGCGCCACGCTGTCGCTCACGACGGCTCGCGATTGCTGCGCGGTCATCGTGGCGTTCAAGGCGAGACAGGTCTACACGATCAAAAAGATGTTCCAACATCTAGGCGTAGCCGACCACACGAGCGATTGGGTAAACGTCGTCGTCGAGTCTGAGACGTCATACGACACCCTCATGGTCCACCTTGACGCCAATCGCTTTGACGAACTCACCGATCAAGAGGTCAAGGACGCTATCGCGTCCGCCTGCGCGTGGCACGCGCAGAGCAAGGACGACGACCTCGTGAATCCCGATCCCGACACGGAAAGAGACACGCGCATGGCAACCTTCATCGACGAACAGGTTGTGCTCTGATGGCGATCACCTGGGACGACGACTATACCGCTCACAATACGTGCGAGGCCAAAGGCGATTGGTCCGGTCAAGGCGACTTCTCTGACCCGAAGGACAACCAATCGGGCAGTATCCCTCAGATGTGGCGCGAGGGAACCGGCTGCATGGAGTCTGAGATTCCAAGCGGAAAGGCCGGATATTGGGAAGATGCTATCAACATCAACTTGACGGACAAGGCGCTGACGTTTTGGACGTGGCTCTCCGGTCCTACAGAGATGGGCTACATCGACTATTGGAGCATTCGTGTCGAGGATGGAGGGGATTGGGTCGACTACGATTTTCTTCCTGAGTTGATTGTGTTAAATGTCGGCGGTTGGTTCGCGTGCCGCGTATGGCCTACGCCGTCTCCTGAAGCCCACATCACGAACAGCGGAACGCCTACCCCGGCTGACATCGACACCATTTCGCTTCGGTCAGACAACGGCAGCGGCAATAACATCAAGGTGTGCGGTTGGGACATCATCGGGTCGGGCAACTGGATGGAGGCGGCGGCGGACACGGTCACGCTGGAGGACTTTGTTGCTCGTGATAAGGTGCTGGATTTTGGACTGATGTCCCAGGTGGGTGCCACGGCTTTCCAGGCAGCGGGGCAACTTCGCTACGGCGGGACGGGGACGACGACCGTCAACGAGAACAACAAATCGCTGTCGTTCAAGGGGGCGAACGAGGACCACATCACCGGGCTGGTCTTCAGTTCCGGCGGCACGACCAACATCACCTGGACCGCGATGACCTTCGGCTGGAACTTCCCGCAAGACGCCTTCATCTTCACCGGGACGCCGAACACATTCAAGATCACCGGCTGCGCGTTCAACGGGGCCGACGCGATCCCCATGCCTTCGGACTCGGCAAACCGATGGGTGAGGCAGAGTAAGTTCACGGGCTGCGGGGCGGGGACGGCCTCCGACGGCGAGTTCACCGACAACATCCTCGACACGTGCCTTGCGATGACGATCAGCGGTGACGCCGACTTCACCGGCACTCAGGTACTCACGCCGGCCGTGGCGGCCGACACGTCCGGGCTCGTGTGGAACGGCAACCTGGACCCGGACGGCAACCTGGACGGGATGACGTTCTCGAAGGGAGCGAACGCCCACCACGCCATCGAGTTCGGGACGGCCACGCCGACCGAGATGACCCTGAGGGACATCGACTTCTCGGGCTTCCACGCCGATAACGGGGAGAACGACTCCACGCTCCACGTGAAGCGTTTAAGCGGAACGGTGACGATCAACCTGTCCAACGTGACCGGGAACGTGAGCTACAAGAGCGCAGGCGCAACCGTTGTAATCCAAAATTCGGTGGACGTGAACGTCGTCGTGACGGACGAGGAAGGAGATCCGGTCGAGACGGCGCAGGTGGCGGTGTACGAGGTCAGCGACGACTCCGAGGTCATGAACCAGGATACGGACCCCCACGGGGAGGCGTCGACCAGCCTCAACTATACCGCCGACACGGACATCTATATTCGAGTTCGCAAGTCCTCGACGGGGGCGACAAAGTACTTCCCCTTCAACGGAACGGGGACCATCACAGCGAGCGGGTTCACGCTGAACGTGCGCCTGATCGAGAACACCCTGGCCGACGCGTTCTAGGTCTGAAGGCGTCTTAATAGGAGGAAAGAAGAATGGCAATTGCTGATGACATAACCGTCAACTACACCCGGCAGACCGTGGAGTACACGGGGGGCTTCACGGACGGGATCCCGGACAGCCGCTACCACTCGAACGAGCTGTACTCCTACCTGCAGGACCTCTTCGACGAGCCGGCCCAGATGGACGACCCGGTTCCGATCAGCGCCGCGACCCCGACCGACTACACCTGGATCAACGGCTGGTTCATGGACGACGAGTCGCACAAGGCGTTCTACGGAGGCGCCATGTCCTCGGTGGGGTGGACCAAGAGCGGGGCCGCCGGGGTGACGCAGCTCCGCTGGACCTCCGGCTCGTCCGACCCGCCGACCAACGCCGACAGGGGCGAGACGGTGACGGGGGAGCACTCCGGGGCGACCGGCGTGATCTTGTACGCCGACGCAACCCGCCGGGTCGTGTGGGTCCGAAGCACCTCCGTCGCGCAGTTCGAGGACGCGGAGAGCTGCACCAGCACGAGTACGGCCTTCACGACCGAGACGACCGACGGCTGGGCCACGGGCGAATCCCTCTGGTCCTGCGGGTACACGCTGGGCACGATCGAGGATCTGTCCGAGATCTACATCATGCAGGAGGCCGACTTCATGGGCGGGGACAGCTCCAAGACGAAGCTGACCTCCTGGTGGAACCGCAGCTCGACCTTCACGAAGGTGCTGGACGTCTCCGCCGGGCACATCGACGTGCTGGTGAAGGTGAAGGAGGTCGACAGCCTGATCGACGGCGCCAGGCTGACGGTGTTCTGCCGCCAGTACAGCAAGACCTACTCGCATTTTAGCCTGACGGTCAGCGCCGGGGGCCGGAGTGCCGTCCCGCTTTCCTCGGGCGACGACCTGAACAACACCACGGGGAACCGGACCTTCACGGGCAGCAACGGCACCGTGACCTTCACCGCAGAGGAGAGGATAGTCGGCGAGCACTCCGGAGCGGAGGGGGTCGTGACCGCGGTCGGAGGGACCGTCGGATCTCCCGTCCTGACCTACTACCTGATCGGAAAGGACCTGACCGACTTCGATGCGGCGGAGGGGGTCGTGGGGCAGACCTCCGGTTCTTACTGCGATGCGGGCGCCCCGGCGAACGCCGGTCCGGCGCTGGACACCTCGATCGTGGCCACGTTCGGCCACGTCCTCCAGGACATCAACAACGGCAACGGCAACCGGCCCTACTCGGTTCAGATCGACTGCAACACCCAGGATCTCTCTGAGGTGTACGAGCGGACGAAGCATCTCACGCGCCGGGGAGGGACCGCCGACATCGACGATGGGGGCCAGACCATCGCGGGCGAGTTCTACACGGCGATCGGCGAGCTGCTGGTGCGGTACATCCACCAAGGCGCGGCCTTCACGGAGGGGGAGACGCTGGTCGGACACGTGTCCGGCGCCACGGGGATAATCACGTCGGACTACGACACGGGAGAAGAGGGATACCTGGTCCTCCGGGACGTGAAGGGGACCTTCGTGGCCGGGGAGGAGATAGACGACACCGGCACGGGCAACGCCGAGATCCAGACCACCTCGGCGGTGGTGGCCGTGCCCGCCGCGCCGTTCGGGACGTTTGCCGGCGGCGTGTTCTTCTGCGCCAGGGGGGTCAGCCTCCTGAACGTGCCCGCCGGGGACGCCAAGAACTACCAGCTCACCGACACGCTGGGCGTCCTGCAGCAGCCCCCGAACGTGGTCAGCATTGTCATCTCCGGCCTGGTGGCTGGGGATCGTGGTTTCATCGCGGAGGTCACGGGAGCGGGGCTGACGAGCCTGGTCAAGGACCAGCACGGGCTGGCCGCCGCGAACAACCTCGGCGACCCGGACATCGTGGTGGACGCCGCCATCGATTCAGACTATCCGGCTGCCGGGGTGATCCGATGCGTCGACGTGAGCGCGGGGATCGAGGACCGGTACCGATATGCCTCGTGGACCGGCTCGACGTTCACCCTCCTGACGGAGATACACGGGAGCCACACCGGGGGCACGAGCACCACGCAGCTCACGGACTCCGCCGCGGAGTTCGTCCACGTGGACGACGTGGAGATCGGGGACCTGATCTACAACGACACCTCGACCGACATCTGGGTCATCACGGGCATCATCGACGGCGAGAACGTGACGGTCGACCTGGTGGAGCAGAACGGCGATGGCCAGTGGGAGAGCGGGGACACCTACTCGATCCACACCCTGGTCCGGGCCTACAACGGGGCGGAGGACACGGCCTACGTGCCCTACGTGGACGGAGTGGCGACGGCCACCGAGCTGAGCAACACGCTGACCTACAGCACCACGATCCAGGTGCTGGCGCGGGTGCGGTACTCCAGCGGCGCGAGCCCGATCGAGCCCTACCAGTCCACGAACATCAGCATCGGCTCGAACGGATTGACCGTCGCGGCCTCCCGGATCGATGATACGATCAAGGACGCTTTCTAAGGGAGGACAAGTGGCAGAGAGCAGGATGCAGAAGACCTACTCGCTGGAGGACATCGAGGTGGCGATGCAGAACGAGGACGCCAACATCGTGCGCCTCCAGCAGGCGGTGAGCGCCCACATTCAGCGAAAGAACGAGCTGATGGAGATCAAGAAGGAGCTTCTCAAGCGGGCGAGGGACGCCGAGCGCTCCGTGATCGTCATCCCAGCGCCGCCCCGGAGAGGATGAGGCGATTTGAGATCGAGGAGGTCCAGGATCTCCACCACGGGGAGTCGGCCTGCATTCTCGGCAACGGGCCGAGCCTGAAGAAGTGGACGGGCCGCCTCGAGTCGATCGGGCGCCGCCACCTCCTGTTCGGGACCAACAAGTCCTGGACGGAGGTGGTCTCGCCCTACCACTTCGCGATCGCCAATACTCACTGGACGCACTTTGCCAGGGGTCAGGTGCCGGGGGTGGAGAGAATGTTCACGCTGGAGAGCTTCCTTCATAAGGGGAGAACCCAACCGCAGGGCAAGGCCCTCCAGGTGCCGATCTGCTTCCTGAAGCGCAAGGTCGTTCCCCGGGACGAGAGCTTCGACCACGAACTGGGGGAGGGGACGTGGGCCAAGTTCGTGCCGTGGGTGGCGCTCCAGTGCGGCCTGGTCATGGGGATCGAGACGTTCTTCCTGCTCGGGATCGACGAGCACGACAACGAGGGGCACCACCATGACGAGGTGAAGGGGAGCCGCGCCCATCATCGGCGCTGGTGGGAAAAGACGGCGGCCTGGCTGAGGGAGGGCCGCAACCAGGGGATCGAGATATACAACGCGAACGCGGACTCGGCGGTCCGCTGCTTCCCCTTCGCGAGCCCGCTATGAGGCACGACTGGGATCGCTGCTGGGCGAAGAAGGAGGCGGCCTTCCGAAAAACGGACTGGCGCTGCTTCAGGCGGGACGCGGAGCTGATGGGGGGGATACAGACCAGGGTACCCAAGCTCAACTACTTCTGGAACCGATGCGAGGCCGAGGGCGTGCCGATGGAGTGGAGACGGGACTCCCTCGTGGGAGACCCGGAGGGGCGGACGAGGTTCGGCGTCTTCGTGACCGCGACGTCGCTGAAGATGGCCTACTACCTGCACCGAATCACGCAGCTATGGCTGCCCCCCGAGCGACCGAGGGTGCTGGAGATAGGCGGGGGCTTCGGCGGGATGGCGCGGACCCTGAACGAACAACTCGGCCCGGTCGAGAGGTACGTCCTGGTCGACGGGCAGCCGTGCTTGGACATGCAACGACTCTACCTGAGCGAGCTCTACCCGGGGGAGGGAGCGTTCGAGTTCGTCCGGTACGACGAGACCCTGATGCTCTACGGCCAGGAGTTCGACCTGGTGCTCAACATGGCGTCGCTCTCGGAGATGACCCCGGAGATCGTCGAGGAGTACTTCAACATCATCGAGGACGTGATGGAGGAGGGGGGAGCCTTCTACCACCTGAACCGGAACAGCTACCCGAACGGCCAGAGGGTCAACGTGCCGGCCTCGAGCTTCCCCTACGACGACTGGTGGGAGCTTCGGATGGAACCGGACCGCGACGCGGATTGGTGGGAGGTGCTTGCGGTGCGGACATCGCACGAAACGCACGCGAAACGCAGGGCGAACGCAGGAAAAACGCAGGGCGAACGCATGGGCGATGCATGAAAGTCACGGAAACCGCACGCGAAACGCAGGAGGCCGCGGGGCTGAGGCACCCGGACGTGGTGGTCGTGGGGACGGGACGGAGCGGGACGAGCTTCACGGCCTACGTGCTCCAGGAGCTCCTGGGGGTATGTATGGCCCACGACTTCGACCCGCCGACGAAGATGGTCGCGGGCGGCTATCCCTACAGGGTGGGCGGATACGAGGAGCGGGGGCTGCTGCGGGTCACGGAGCGCTTCGCGGCCTCCAGACCTGGGACCGTGCCGTGGCTGGAAAGGTTCGGTCGGGTCCACGAGGGATGCACGGGCCTGGTGGGGGTGAAGCAGTGGCGGCTGGCCCGAGCCAAGCGGGAGCACTGGGAGATGCTGGCGCCGCGCCTGGTCGTGAGGACGTTCCGGATGGAGGAGCCGACCGTGCGGAGCATGACGCGGTTCCGGAGGCCGCACGACCCGGAGTACTGGCGACGGTTCTACTGGGAGCTGGAGACCAACATGCGGACCGTGATCGACGGAAGCTACCAGACGCCCTCGAAGAGGTGGAGCTTCCCGTGCCCGGTCGTCGTCGTGGACTTCTCGCAGGGAAGGATCTCGGAGGAGGCCCTGGCCGAGAAGCTGAGGCCCCACGTGGAGGAGCTGGCGGCGTGATGCAGAAGACCCCGAACATCGACCCGGACGCCTTCGAGCTGATCTACAAGGACTGCCGACTGGGGGAGCGCTGTCTCATCGTGGCCGACGGGCCGAGCTGCCCGCCCGAGGAGGTGCTGCTCCGGGCCGACTGCGCGATCATCGGGACCAACCGCACCTACCGGAGGATCACGAGCGCTCCCCTGGACTTCTACGTCATGGTTGACCCGGGCCTGACGAGGGAGATCGGGCCGAGGCTGGACGAGGTGGTCTCCGCCGGGCTGATGCTGACGGCCTTCCCCTGCAAGGGAGCCATGACCCCGACGACGCATATCTGGAAGCGCGTACGGGCGGAGGGCTACCACTTCGAGCCGGACCTTGCCCGGAAGGGGTGGGTGCTGTGCTGCGTGGTCGCCTGCGCGATCCAGGCGGCCCACTACCTCGGCTTTCGGGAGCTCGTCTTTGCGGGCTTTGACCTGCGGCTGGACAGGGGCCTCCACTGGTACGAGGGAGGGAAGACGAGCCAGCCCTACATGGACTGGCAGCAGCGCTGGCTCCGGGAGGCCTGGCCGACGATGGAGAAGCTGGGGCTCCGGCTCATCAACACAAACCCGGAGACGGGCGATCCCGTGTCACGCAAAACGACATTCGACGAGGTGTTTCCGTGCAAATCTTAGACCCACTGATGCTGAAGGACCTGAGGAGGGGGGAGACATGCCTCCTCCTGGGGAACGGCCCCTCGCTCGAGCTGGTGGACTTCGACCGGCTGAAGCCGAACGTCGTGGTCATCGGCATGCACCGGACGTGGAGGCTGGTCAACCCGCCGTTTCACGTGATCCTGAGGAAGTCCTGCTACTGGGGCGAGATCGAGGACGGGGCGTGGAGGCCGGAGGGCATCGTCATTACCAGGACCGAGCAGCAGCTCGACAAGCGGCCCATCCGGAAGATGGACGTCAAGGTCGTGCGGGTCCGGCCACTGAGGGGGCGGAAGCAGCCCCTGAGCCCGCTCCACGTGGGCAGCTCCGCGCAGTTCTGCGGGCAGTTCGCGCTGGAGGCCGCCGCCTACATGGGGTTCTACACGATCGGGGTGATCGGGTACGACATGGGCAACGGAAGCGGCCACGCCTTCCCCGAGGAGGGGGAGCACATCTCGTGGGACAGCACGAGGCAGCGACAGCGAAGCATCATGGAACAGATGGCGGAGCGGCTGGCCGGCGGGCCGAAGGTCCTGAACCTGGCGCCGGACTCGGCGCTGACGTGCTTCGAGCGCGGGGAGCTGGAGGGTTTCTATGCCCAATAGGCGGTGCGTGATCCTGTGCGGCGGGCCCAGCGTGGGGGACCACGACCTGACCCGGATCGACTGCGACGTGATCGGCACCAACTTGTCCTACCTGGCGCTCGTGGGCCGGTTCCACGTCTTCACCTACGGCAAGCTGATGAAGCTGCGGGGGAGGGAGATCGTGGAGAAGACGGCGCTCTCGGAGACCCGCTTCAGTGCGGTGAGGCTGGAGGGGTGCTTTCGCCCCGCGATGCTCGCCAAGTACTGCCGCACCGAGTGGAGGCGGGAAGAGCGGCTCCCGAGGCTCCCGGACGACTACGACGTCTTTCGGGACGGCTGGATCATCGCGGGCGGCGGGCCGTGCGCGCTTCAGGTGGCGGTGTCCTGCGGGTACGAGGAGGTCGTCTTCGTCGGGCTCGACCTGAACGTCCGGGGGGGCTTCCACTTCTACCCGGAGGAGGAGATGGGCGCCGCCAGAAGCGGCCAGCACTACGTCGAGAAGAAGCCCAAGAAGCAGGCCTTCCGGGTCCAGGAGGACTTCTTCGCCCAGTTCCTGCCGGAGCTGGAGCGGAGGGGAATCAAGGCATGGAACACGTCGCTCCGGTCGTCGGAGCAGACGTTCGAGAAACGGGAGTTCGACTCCCTCTGGGGGTGATGCATGGGCAAGTTCTGGGAGCCTAAGGCGAGGGAGAAGGACGGAGCGCCCCTCACGAGCATGATGCGCTGCGACGGGACGACCGGCCACATGGACCGGAACTATCAGGCGAACTCGAAGCCGCCGAGAAACCGGCTGCACTTCGACAAGCAGTTCCCCGTGGACCTGAAGACCTTCATGGACCGGGTGCCGCGGGAGTTCTGGGGCATGGCCGAGGAGCACCCCTTCGGGGAGCCGAGGTGCCACCCCGTGCCTGGGATCGGCCAGGTCAGCCTGAGCTCGATCGAGTTCGCGTGGTCGGCCTGGCGTCTGTGGCCGTATCTCAAGCGGGCGAAGAGGGTCGTGGAGATCGGCGGCGGGTACGGGGGCATGGCCAGGATGATCTTGTCGCACTTTCCGAGGGTGGAGCTGACCATCGTGGACCTGGCGCCGATGCTGGCGATCCAGCGCTACTACCTGGAGAACACGGGGATCGACGTGGGGCGGGTGACGTTCGCGCAGGAGCGGGTTCCGATGCTGACGGGCCAGTTCGACCTGGCCGTGGCCACGAAGGTGATGTGCGAGCTGGACCCGGACGAGGTGAACAACCACCTGAAGGACCTGGACGACGTGCTGGCCGTGGGCGCCCCGTTCTACGTGGTGCACCATCGGAAGTGCATCAACCGGATGGAGGACTGGCAGGTGCCGGCCTGGGGCTCGCTCATGGAGGAGCGCTTCCCGTTCGAGGTCGTCAAGAATTGGTGGGAGCGGATCTGGCAGAAGCAGGTGGTCGCGCCAGCGGGGGTCTACTCCCAGGATGCCGACGAGACCTCCGAGGCGGAGGAGGTCATCATCCCCTGGGACAAGATCGAGGACGACCCGGAGTCGGAGGACGAGGACGAAAAAGAGGAGTGAGCCATGGCGACCCTGACGTTCGACCGTGTGAATAGAATCATAGAAGTGGCGGCGCCGGACGTGTCGGTCACGGTCCAGGATCTATATAACCAGATCCGGGGATGGGAGGACGAGCCCCGGAACATGGACCTGCCGAAGCTGTGCGACGCGGCGGGCAAATTCGACCTGGGGGGCGGGGAGGCGACCGCCGTCTCGCTGAAGCTGATCGACTGGCGCGTGAGGTTCGAGGCCCGCGGCTCGTTCACCATGTGCCAGGTGACGGGGGGGAACCTGATCGCGGTGGACGAGCACGAGGCGAGCACGGACCCCGTCGCGGATTCGGCCAACACCTTCGTCGTGATCCGGCAGAGCACGGCCCCGGCGGCCATCCAGACGGGAGGAGACCTGCTGACCGGGGCCGACATCGTCGCGCTGGCGCAAGGAGTATGGGCGAGGCAGCTGGCGAGCTACACGACGCTGGGGACGGCGGGCTCCGCGCAGATGCGCCAGGCGTTCGAGGGCGGCGTGTGGGTGAACGTCGATTACGGCTCCACGGGCACCGCGTATCCGAAGGGAACGAAGGACGATCCCGTCACCAACCTGACCGACGCCAAGGCCATCGCGGACGCCATGGGCTTCCGCACGTTCTACGTGATGGCGTCCTACTATGAGTTCGTCCTCGACCAGGACATGGAGTACTACCACTTCGAGGGCGTGGGCGGAAGCCACCGTGCGATCTACGTGGTTTCGGATGGCGTGAGCATAGACTTCTCTAGCTTCAAGGGCATCGCGACGTACTGGTACAACAGCTTTCACCAAGGCGGCGGATACTACGAGGACTGCTGGCTCTACGAGATGGTCGGCAAGGCGGGCGACCTGACCCGCTGTCAAATTTCCTGGAGCTGGACGCTGGACGCCGGTGTGGACAATTACGGCTTTAACTTCAAGGGTTGCAGCCTGGACGCCCTGGTGATCGACGTGAACGGCGCGACAAACTTCTTTATCGACGGAGATGTGATCGGCGCCCTGACTCTACAAAACATCACGAGGGCGGAGACCGCCATCGTGCTGAGTTTCAGCAAGGGCGGACAGATCACCTTCGAGTCCTCCTGCACGGCCGGGACCGCGACGATCTACGGGGACTGCACCGTCGTCGACAACTCAAGCGGCATGACGGTGAACGACAGGACCGGGACCGCCAAGATCGTCGACGTGCAGTCGAGGATACCTGCCTCGCTGTCCTCCGGCAGGATGCGCGCGGACACGGAGGCCTTGGCGGCGAGCGTGCTGGCGGCGACGAACCTGGCCACGGCCAAGGACACCATGATCATCGGGACCGTGGACGACGCCGCCTTCGCCCCCACGCTGACCCAGTTCGAGACGAGCCTGACCGACGCCCTGGCGAACGTGTACAAGGGGCGCTCGATCGTCTTCCTGACGACGGAGCTGCTTCGCAACCCGGCGGTCGTCCTGACCTATAGCCTGGTGGGAGGACGGGGGCGCTTCACGGTTTCGGAGGCCATGCCGGCAATTCCGGTTGACGGAACGGCCTTCATCATAGTCTAGTGAAAAGGTTATATGGTGGCCGGTGGTCCGGGGATAGCGGTTGCCTGACGGTGACCGTCCTCGGCCCCGGTCCGAACAGGGAGGAAACCAGATGAAAAAGCTGGCTCTTTTGGCGATTCTGTTGATCACGCTCTCACCCGCGTACGGCCAGGACATCGTGGTCCGGGTCAGCTCCTTGACGTGGGAGTACACGGCGGAGCAGATGACGGCCCTGCTGGCCGAGGCGGCGGGGGCCGGAGAGACTGCGGAGTTCAGGATGTACTGCGGGCAGACGCCGGGGGTCGTCCCGGACGAGCTGACGAACATGGTCGGGCAGATCGCGGCCCCGCCGGGGTCGGTCCAGTGCCTGGGGGACGAGGCCCCCTGTCTGTGGCCGATTGTTCTCGGGATGGGCGATTGGCACTGCGTGGCCACGGCCTGGGCGCCGACGATCGAGTCCGGGCCCAGCAACGAGTGGTACGGGCGGGTCATCAGCCTGACGCCGGGCGGCCTGCGGCTCATGTCCCTGGAGAGGATGCTGGAGGACCCGCTCTATATGCTTGGGGAGGCGGCGCTGGCCTCGGCGATGCTGGACTGAGACGATGCTGGCCGGCAACCCGAAGACGTCGCTCTCGCTGTACGGGACGCCGATGTTCGCCCCGCGACGACTGTACACGGGCATCGCGAAGGTCGTGGAGTACGTCCGGTTCCGGCTCGAGGTGGCCAAGGAATGCGCCTTCCGGCTGATCACTCACTGAGGAGGAAAAGTGCCTGAGATCGTGGAGCTGACCATGGAGGTGGGAGCGCTTGTGGAGGTGCCTGCTCCGGTCGCGGCGCGGGTCGAGGTCACGGCGGAGCTGACGGGCACCCTGATCGAGCTGGAGGCCCCGGTGGGTGCCCTGGCGGATCTGGACATGGAGGTACTTTGACATGGGCACGCCATACGTGGGCGACGAGGGCGGCATCATACAGGTGACGCTGACGAGCAATGGGACCCCGATCGACATCAACGACGCCACGACGATGGAGCTTCGGTTTCGCAAGAAGGACAACTCCACGGTCGTGAAGGACGCCGACTTCGTCCACGACGGCTCGAACGGGGAGATCCAGTACGTGGTCGAGGCGGGCTTCTACGACCAGCACGGGACCTGGGAGATCCAGGCCTACGTGGAGGGGCCGGGGTACAAGTACTCCAGCGAGGTCAAGGACTTCCCGGTGCTCGCAAATATAGTTTGACAGACCGCTTTCCGATCCCTATGATGAGGGCGTCTCTTCGCAGACGTCGTTTCTACTCTCTCGAGGGGGGCGGTCAGCGCGTTTCCGTCCCCCTCCTCCTTTTTCCGCGACACTCAAATCCCACCCTCTTCGTATAAAGTTCTTGACGGAACGCGGCGGCGTGTGCATGTTCTAGGGACGATGAGCGTTTCTACGATGGGCCGGGGCCGATGAACGTCTCCATGATGGACCGGCTGCGGCTGGCGTGGCGGGAGATCCGGCTTCGGGCCATAAGCAAGCTGCCCGGGGAGGGGGACTCCCTTATGACCGGGGTCAGCTCGGTCATCTCGCAGAGAAACCCCCCGCCGTCCAGGCAGGTCGAGGACCTGCTGAGGGCCTACAGCCGGTTGCCCTGGCTGCGCTCGGTGGTCGGGAAGATCGGCCACGCGACGGCCACGGTCCCCTGGCTCCTGTACTACGAGACCGCGGCCCCCGGGGTTGCGCTCTCGGCGAAGACCGCCGCCATGCAGAAGTCGTCCCAGCGCCGCCGGAAGAAGATGATCCGGGCGAAGCAATACTCGGGCGAGCTGGTGGAGGTGGTCGACCACCCGGTGCTCGATCTCCTCGAGAACTTCAACCCCATGATGGCCGGGCTGGCCGGACGGAAGCTGACCCAGCACCACCTGGACCTCGTCGGCGAGGGGTTCTGGGTCAAGGAGCGCGACGGGGTCGGGGTGGTCACGGGACTCTGGCCCATCCCTCCTTTCTGGGTGCGGAGCACGCCGACGCCGAATCGGCCCGTCTTTGAGATCGACCATTCCACGTGGCAGGACACCATCCCCGCGAGCGAGGTCGTCTGGTTCATGGACCTGGACCCCCACACGCCGTATCAGAGGGGCACGGGGACCGCGTGCGCGCTCGGAGACGAGCTCGAGACCGACGAGTACGCCGCCAAGCACAGCAAGATGGAGTTCTACAACAGGGGCATCCCCGAGACCCTGGTCACGGCGGAGGGCATGGACGAGGGGGAGACCCGCCGGCTCGAGACGGACTGGAAGCAGAAGAACCGGGGCCTCTTCAAGTCGCTCCAGGTGTACTTCATGAACCGCAAGATCGACGTGAAGCAGCTGGGGCAGTCGTTCAAGAGCCTACAGCTCATCCAGCTACGCGAGTTCGAGCGGAACATGGTGATCCAGGTGTTCGGGGTGCCCCCCGAGGTCCTGGGGATCATCGAGAAAAGCAACCGGGCCACGATAGACGCGGCCGACTATCTCTTCTCGAAGTGGGTGCTCGTGCCGCGGCTGGAGCTTCAGCGGGCCGTGATGCAGGAGCACCTGGTCAAGGAGTTCGACGAGCGGCTGATCCTAGACTACGAGTCGCCGATCGCGGAGGACGAGGAGAGGAAGCAGAAATACGCCCAGATCGCGCCCTGGGCCCTGAAGGTGGACGAGTGGAGGATCAGGCAGGGCGAGGACCCGCTTCCGGACGGGGAGGGTCAGGTGCACATGGTGCCCCAGAACCTGGTCCCGACGAGGTCCCTGGCGGGCGCTCCTCCCGCCCAGGCTCCGGCGGCGACGCCGGGGGCGCCACAGGCGTCCGCCGGGGATGCGCCTGCCCTGCCTTCGGGACCGCGGCTCGTCTACGACCAGGACGCCCTGGAGGACATCGAGGAGCAGCTGGAGCGCATGGCCTAGAAGGGGAGGACGATGCCAAACGAAGTCATTTTCATGAGCGTTGATGCCTGGAAGCGGCAGTACATGGACAGCAACGAGCTGCCGGACGACGTGGGCCTGGTCAAGGACGTGGACTTCTGCGTGCGGGAAGTCAACCAGGATCGCCGGGAGGTGACGATCGCCTACTCCGCCGAGAGCGTGGACCGGGACGGGGACATCATCCGACAGAAGGGGATCGATCTCAAGGCGTACCGCAAGAACCCGGTCGTCTTGTTCGCCCACGGGAGCCGGTTCGGCCCCGCCGAGGGTCAGCTACCCATCGCCCGGAGCATGAAGCTGTTCAGGAGCGAGGACAACCTCAAGAGCTTCTCGATCGACCGGTTCACCGAGGCGGACATGAACCCGCTGGGGGACACGGTCTTTCGGATGCTGGCCAGCTCGCCGGCGTTTCTGAACGCCGCCTCGATCGGGTTCCTACCCAAGAAGGTGGAGCAGAGGGAGCTGGACGAGGACGAGCAGGGGCTGTACTGGTCCGCCGCCGACTTCAAGAAGACGGAGAAGCTCGAGCACTCGATCGTGCCCGTGCCGGCCAACGCGGACGCCCTCCGGGGCGCCAAGAGCGCGGGCATCGATCTGGTTCCCATCAAGAAGTGGGCCGAGGGCGTGCTGGACGCGGGGGAGAACGAGCCGCAGATGTCGAGGGACCACCTCGAGGCGTGCTACCGCCTGGCGAACAACGCACGGGCCACGATCCAGATCCCGAAGATACAGGGACAGGAGGCGGAGGTCGTGGAGCGGGGCGAGGTCTTGAACGAGGACGACAAGGGGACCACGCCGGGCAACCCGAGCGGCTTCAAGAAGGCCGACGAGGACACGGCCTGGAGCGCGCCCACGCTGAGCGCCTTCGGGGTGACGGGGGCCTTCGACGACCTGTCGGCCACCCGGAGAAGCCAGATCGCCCGGCACTACGCCTGGGCCGAGAAGATGCCGCCGGACGCGTTCGGCCAGCTCAAGCTCCCGCACCACCGGGCGAACGACGCCGCCGTGGTGCTACGCGGGGCGAACGCGGCGCTGGCCGCGCTGAACGGGGCCCGGGGAGGGGTGAACATACCCTCCGACGACAAGCAGCCCGCGAACACCCACCTCAACGCCCACCGGAAGCAGTACGGCCTGGAGCCGATCGCGCTCAAGGACATGGACGAGGCCGAGTACGCGAGGATGCTCCGGATGTTCGCCAAGGAGATCGCCGAGCGAGGCACGAGCCAGGAGACCGAGGCCCGCAGGGAGGACCAGCTCCTGGACGAGATCGACAGAGAGGTCGGCGAGATCATCGCCTCCTTTGCGGGGGCGGATTCCACAAAGGAGGAAGACGTGGCAGAGGAAACCACAGAAAAGGTCGAGACGGCCGAGGTCAAGGAGCCGGAGAAGGCCAAGGGTCCCCCGGTGCTGGGAACCATCGAGGTCAAGCTGAACACCAAGGAGACCAAGCCCGGAACCGAGGACGTCGAGAGCAAGGAGGCCGAGGAGGTCTTCGACGTCTCCGCGAAGGAGACCGACGACGAGGACTTCGACTTCCCGTCCATCAAGGACGAGAAGGAGGCGGAGGCCGACACCACCGAGGTGCAGCTCGCAGAGATGCGCCAGGCGGTGCGAGCCATGGCCGAGCTGGTCAAGAAGCTGGTCGGCGCGATCAAGGTCGCCGGAACGCCGGACACCGAGAAGGAGCCGGAGACCAAGGAAGAGGAGCCGGAGGCGGACGAGACGAAGGACGGGAAGGGCACGGAGCCGGTCCTCTTCTTCGTGGAGGACGAGCCGGAGCCGGAGAAGGAGGAGCAGTCCGAGGAGGCCAAGGTCGGGCAGCTCATAACAGAAACAACGGCAAAAGCCGTCGTCAGTGCCATCAATGAGCACGCTGGACGGCTGCCCAACTAAGGGAGGAAGACGCACATGCCACAAGGAATCACTCAGACCAAGCTCCAGGAGATGATTCAGGCTGCCGTCGGCCCCGCCGTGAAGCTCGCGATCGAGGGATTGTCGGCAAATCGGGGCGGCGTCGACCCGGCGGCTCGGATCGAAGAGACGCCACGGTGGGGTGGCGGGAAGTCCAGCGAGGACGATGTCGGTCTTAGGTTCGGCCGGGCGCTGGCCTGTATCGCCGCCGGAAAGAACATGAGCGGCTCGATGGACGTCTGGAAGAAGCAGTACGGCTTCGGCAAGG
>JAAENP010000138.1 GCA_024224155.1 bacterium | reverse complement strand
GGCCGGGAGCTCCACGAGAAAAGACAGAGCCTCGTTGATCATCGTGACGCTCTTAGTGCACTAAGACACAGCACAGAGAAAGGTTCCCATCAGCTCGGGATAGTAGGCGGCGACGCGCCCCGTCAGGTGGAGCAGCTCGCGCCGCCGCGGCGGGTCCTCGATGGAGTAGCGCACGGTCAAGAGAGCGCCCTTTCTTCGAGGATCGGGATCACTTCGGGCAGGGCGGCGCCGGGGTCCGCCCCGCCGTCGTCGTCGAATGGAGAAAGGCACCACGCCGGGGAGATTGTCGCCAAGTAGGCAGAGGGTGCGATCGACTGGGCGAAGAGATCGACCTGGCGGTCGTCCCCGGCGTGGTGCAGGTGGTTGACGATGTTGGTCGCGAGAATGCTGATCACGGCTAGACGTCCCCCTCACAGTCCGGTGAAGTCCGCTGCGATGACCGTCTTTTTCGGTTATATCCGAAAAAATGATTCGCGTCAACCCCAAATGCCTCGAAATTCAGGGCGGATCCGGCCTTCACTTGACGGCCTTCGGACCTAGCCGTAAACTGGAGGGGTCCTGGAGACGCGATGGCTCTCAAGTACCGCAAGCCCCTGCTCACCTACCGCATCCCCGAGTGGATCGCCGGTCTGGTCGAGCACTGCCGGCGCAAGCGCATCAACGGCGGCGAGCTCGCCCGCCGACTCGAGATCCATCCCGGCACCGTCTCCGAGTGGCTGGGCGACGACTACTGCCCCACTCTGGAGACCTTCTTCACGCTGTGCGACAAGGTCGGCGTCCTGCCCGAGGACCTGATCGCCAACGGCCGGCGCATCGTGGCCGAGGAGCGCCGCAGGTCGCTGTCCTCGAAATCGGACCCGGTGGAAGTCGACGCCTGGGTCGAGAAACTGATGGAGCTGCCCGAGCCGGATCGAGAGGCCGTCCTCTCCCGGGTGCTGGGGCCGAAGGAGGAAGTCGCGGCGGGATGACGACGAACACGGGGGAGAGGGGAATGTTCGACTGGCCGAGGATGGAGGCGTGCGCGCTGCACCTGTCGCCGGCGGTGACGATTCATCCGAAAGCGCGCCGCTTCTCGCGTGCGCTCTGGTATTCGCAGTGGCCCGAGGTCATCTCCCGGGTCGAGCAGATGCACCGCGATCTGGGCGGCGGCTGCCACCAGCATGTCGTCTGGAGGATGCGGCAGGCGGACGCCGTATTCCTCGAGTACGCGGAGCGAGGGCGTTTTCCCGAGTATCGGACGTCCGACTGCCTCTTCTGGATCGTGATCTACCGGGAGCGGGCCGTTCGCATGAAGGGGCGGGTCGAGGAAGCCCGCCGTCTGGCGGAGGTCGCCTACTCGTTGGCGCGTGCCGAGCTCTTCGCCACCGCGAGCGAGAGGGCCGACGCCCTGTCGCTGTCGGCGGCGACGCTCGGCAACGCAGAGCGGCTTCTCGGGAATCTGGACCGTGCGCTCGAATTGACCGCGGAGGCCAGGAAGTCGCTCCAGACAATGAATCCTCGAGTCCTCTTTCGCGTCTACACGATGAGCGGCATTGCGTGTTTAGAACGCCAAGGCGAATCCGGTGCTGCGACGACGCTTCTGGAGAGAGCACATAGAATCGCAAGTTCCAAAGATCTAGGGTTCTCCTCCAGGAGCTGTAGCACCCCGATGGCCAGAGAAGTCACTTGGCAAACCGCTAAACCACTGGTATACAGTGGCTTACAGGTCGCCGGGACACGCGGCTGGCGGCGGCTTCGGAGTGAACGAGTTGGCCGAGCGTTGATCTGGCCCCAGATCTAGTCTCGCGCCGCTCACCCAAGACACCCAAGACAGACGCTCGCCGCTAGGCGCGTAGGAGCATCTCCTCCTCTCATCCCAGCCCAGAAGACGAACTCAGTCGCCGCATGGCTCCAGACAAGAGAGCCTGTACCGCTCTCGCGGCTATCGCTCGTTGCGGCCTAGGAGAATACCCATGCGCGTGCAAACTCTACTGAATCGACTCCTGCACCTTCCCGGCCTTTGGGTCCGCGGGGTGCGCTTCGAAAGTGATCGACTCATCATCCTCATCCGCCGCCGCTTTGAGCTGCTCACCTGCCCCGAATGCGGCACCCAGGTTCGCGGCCGCTTTGAGGAGAAAACCCGCCAATGGCGCCACCTTGCCCTCTGGGGCCTTCCCACCTACCTCGAAGGAGCCATCCGGCGTCTGCGATGCCCCCACTGCGTCCGGGTCCGCACCGAGCGTGTGCCCTGGGCGCGGCCCGATAGCGACTTCACCCAGTCGTTTGAGGACGTCGTCGCCGCGCTCGCACAGCGCCTCAACCAGAGCGCGGTGGCCGAGATGACCGGCATCGCCTGGGCTACGGTCGGCAATATCGCTCAGCGCTTGGTCGGCGAAAAGCTCGACCCCTCTCGCTTCGACAACCTCCGTCGCATCGGTGTCGATGAGATCAGTTATCGCCGTCACCATAAGTATCTCACCGTGGTCGTCGATCACGACACCCGCCGCGTTGTCTGGGCTGCCGAGGGCAAGAGCTCCGAAACCCTCCACAGCTTCTTCGAACTGCTCGGCCCCGAGCGGCTCAAGGATCTCGAGATCGTCAGCATGGATATGTCCGCCGCATACCAGAAGGCCGTCCTGGAGGCTCTGCCCCACGTCGACATCGTCTTCGACCGCTTTCACGTCGCTCAGCTGGCCCAGAAGGCCCTTGACGAGGTTCGTCGAACCCAGATGCGCGACCTCGAGGCACAAGAGCGCAAGCCTCTCAAGCGCAGCCGCTGGGCTCTGCTTAAGCGCTCCGATACGCTCGATTCGGGCGAGGAGGCCAAAATCTCGGAGATCCAGAAATTCAATCGCCCGCTCTATCGAGGCTACCTGCTCAACGAGAGCTTCCTGGAGACCTTCGACGCCCCCGACGCCGAATGCGCCCGTCGGGAGATCCACAGCTGGCTCTCCTGGGCTTCCCGGTCCCGCCTCAAACCCTTCGTCCGGCTTGCTCGCACCGTACGCAAGCATCTCGACGGCATCCTCCGCTTCATCGACTGCCGCCTGACCAATGCGCGGCTGGAAGGCATCAACAACAAGATCCGCCTCCTCAGTCATCGCGCCTTTGGCTTCCACTCGGCCAAGCCTCTGATCGCTACCATCTATCTCTGCTGCTCGAATATAACCTTTAGTCAGCTACAGCTGGTTTAGGAGAGGCGTATTTGTTCCACCATCCTTCGAAGGCTGCGACGACCAGTTGCCGGTGGTCTGCCTCGTAGCGACCGAGGATGTCGTCAAGATCAGCGCGTAGGATGCCAAGGACAAGGTCGAAGGCGACGTCTTCATCCAACTCACTCCGAGCTTCCTGGAGGCGTTTCGCGAAGCCATCTTGTGTCGCCTTTAGTCTTTTCTTGACACCGGCCAACTCCTTCTTCGCCGCTTTCAGGTCAGTCTCGGAAAGGCTATCTTCAGACTCCTCTCGCTCGTCGTCATCCGAAGTCGCTGTACCCTTAATGGCGGCCTCCATTTTCGCCTTCTTCGCCTCCAGTTCAGCCACCTCCTCCAGATACCCGGGGAGAAGCCGCTTGACAAGGCGGTGGTCCAGCGGATTCTC
>JAAENP010000137.1 GCA_024224155.1 bacterium | reverse complement strand
CCCGCCTCCCGGAATCGCGCAGACAGCTCCTCGAGCGGCCGCGACAGATTGCGCCGGATGTCGGTATTGAGCGCCTTGAGCGGCGACACGTAGAGCACCCGCACCCGCCCCGACTCCCAGCGCCCGGTGAACAGCCGGTCGAGCGCCCACAGAAACGCCGTCAGCGTCTTGCCGCTGCCGGTCGGCGCCGAGATCAGCACGTGCTCGCCGGCGGCGATCTTCGGCCAGGCCTGGGCCTGCACGTCCGTCGGCTCCCCGACCGCTTCTGTGAACCAGCGGCGGATCAGGGGATGGAAGACGTCGAGGGCGTCGGCAGTCGCGGTGGGCATCGCCCGGGTAGTCTACCGAAGCGGCGAGGAGTAGCGACAGCCACGAGCCGCCGCAAAGCTCAGGTCAGTGAAGCTGGATTTTCAAGAGCCCCATCGAGGAGCTCGACGTCATTGATTGTCTGTGATGCTAGGAAACTAGGGAGCTCGAGGTGCTCGTTCCCCTCGCACCGGCATGAAGCGTCGGCATCTGGTGGAATCGCTGCGTATCGCTGAAGATCCTTGATTGCCCTGTGAATGGACCGCCGCACATTTTCAGCTGCCTCCAGGAGGCGGAGCTCTCCTTCCGCACTGCCTGCATTCTTGGAACTGGCTAGGAGACCCTCGATAAGGTCGGCCCCTTCTCGGCATACATCCAGCCATTCGAGCATCCGTTCCCGACGCGACTGCCTTGGAACGATCTTACGTTCATCATCAAGCCCATAAACCCGTGCGGTATACCGGGCGTCTCTGGTGAGGGGAACTAGCCTATCTTCCGAAAGGCTGAAGTGGTCTCCCCAAGCTTCAGTGCACGGGTCGAGAAGGCGGCGGCCCTCGTTGTCCACGACAGGGGCGTTCCCTCGCGAGCCATTGCACAGACGGCATGAGAAGTAGCAATTCCCGTAGTCATTGATACCTGTTTCGTCATGGCTGACTGGTGCAAAATGCTCGACGGTTATAACGCCCCAGCCTTGAACACCATGCTCCATGAGATCTGCCTCATGCAGAAGACAGAACGAACACGTGAAGCCAAACTCCCACCGGAGACAGGGGCGGTATTTTCGATAGCCATACCGACCCCTGACATCGGCTCTTGGCTTGTGGGAACGCTCAATCGGATGCGTCGGTGGGCTCGTGCTTGGGGGTAGGATCTGCATATTCTGTTAGGAGCTCTCGGGCGTTGCGGAGGGCTTCGTAACCCTCCCCCGGCTGTAGGAAGAGCCTGGCCTCGAACCGCCTGCGCATGGCGTCGGCTTCGATCTGCTGAAGCTCTCGAAGCTCATTGAGGCGTTCACGGACTTCAGGTCGCTCAGACGGTTCGTCCTCTGTCATGAGCTCCCGCACCTCGGCATAGAGTGTGTCGATGCGAGCGTTTCTTCTTTCAGAGGCGGCTGCCTCTGATTCTGGCGAAGATGGAGCTAGAGAATCGACTTCGCTCGAAGCATCGACATCGGCTTCCTGCCTAGGGGTCCACCCCAACGATCTTGGGGTCGGATCTGGCAATTCAAGCGACGGCACTGGCCTTGGATGAGTCCTGAAGGCTGCTGGGTGTGAGTGCCTCGGTGAGACGTCGATGTAGCGCCACGATCGCGATCTCGGTGTCTTCGGATCCAGCCATGCATCGCTCCAGGTAGGTTTCGCGATCGGCGAGCCCGCATTGTAGTTCCCGCCACAGCCTTTCTGGGACTTGATTCCAGTAGTCTCGCGCCAGGTTGGTCAAGAGGCGGACCTGCTTGTGGAGGAACTTCTGCTTCAGGGCGTCGGACTCGAGCGTCAGCCATTGGCAGAATCGACGCACGACCTTCTTGGCCAAGCCTTGTCCCCTGTAGGCCCATTTGAAGGGGTGAGCGAAGTGTTCGTTCCAGGTCTCCAGGAAGGTAAGTATCGCCTCGCTGAGTTCGTCCACCGAGTCAAAGCTCCTGCCCTTGAGGCACTTGTTGTGGAGGATGGCGAACCAGATCTCGATCAGATTCAGCCACGAACCGTGGTAGGGGGTGAAGTGAATGATGATCCGTTTCTCATCGGACTGTAGCCATCTCCTCCTCAGCTTGGCGGTCTTCAAGTCTGGATAGCTCACGCCTGAGTGTTCGGCCACTGCGCGGCAGAAGACCTCGGTCGAGTGAGCCGCCAGGTTGTCGCAAATGTAGTGTAAGACGGCGTCGGCTGGCTGCCGGGCGACGTGCTCGGAGAAGACCTCAGTGAGGGTCTCCTTGAGATGGTTGGGGCGCACGTGTCCGAACATCTGGCCGGTGGCGACCTCGAGGATAGCAATGAAGTCACGCGTTCCCCGGCGCTTGTACTCCGACTCCAAGCGCGTGCCCTCGTTGTCCACAATCGGCAGCGCCAAACGCTCCAACGCTTGGAGCCCGTTGCACTCATCGAGACAGAACAGGTGTCGTGGCCGGTTCATGTACAACTCGATGAGGTGCTCCATCTTCGGGAAGAAGTCCGGATCGGAGATGTGGAGGAAGTACCTGACCAGATGGGGCCGCAAGCTGTGAGCGCGTACTATCCGATGGATGGTCGATGCGCTGATGCTGCGCCCGAGCATCTCCTGATGCCGATTCAAGTAGCCTGCCGCCCACGCGAACGACCAACACCGACAGCCGGGCAAAGGGCTCTGGCAGTAGAAGCCAATGACCTTCAGCCGCGAGGCATCGTCGAACAGCGGCTGAGATCCTCTACCGACCTTATCGAAGAGTTCGCTTGTCTGCGTCACTGCCACACTCCACCTGCGAACCGTCCTCAGCGAGCATCCCAGATACCAGGCGCACACGCGCCGGCTGACGCCGCCGTGAGCTAGCACCATAATGGTGAATCGACGAAGGATCCGCCCCTGTTGGAGACCCCGTCGTCGGCAGCGCTTCAGCAGCTCGGCCCGAATCGGTGCCAGACGCTGGTCGCCCTCAGCTACGATCCGGCGGAGTTTTTTTTAGCCTCGCTCAGTGACTGTCGGAGCGTCCTGCCGAGATTGCGCAACCCGAGCTTGGCAACATGGTGACGGATCGTGCGGCCCGACAGCTTGATCTCGCAACGTTCCTCCAAGTCCGCTCCCAGCTGCCGGGATGAGGTGCTCGCGTCCGTGGCGGCGTTGAGCACATACTGCTGGATCAGTTCTGCTCTGACCTCAGGCGTGACCCGAGTGTCGCGCTGCGTGCCCCGGCGTTGATCGATCAACTCTGGAGCGTCGTGCTCCCGCAGCTTCGCCGCCAGAACCCTCACACGGTCCCTCGAGAGTCCAAGTCCTTTGGCAACATCATCGGTTCCCAGCAGGCCCCCTTCCAGAAACGTCAAGAGCATCGTCCGGCACTGGATCTTGTTCCTGCGTGGCATCTTGATTCTGATCTGCTCGCTCAGCTCAACCACCAGCGTCTCACCGTCCACAAACACCGACGGCCGTAAAGGGGGTCTCCTCGCAGGAGGAAGGAAGCTTGAGCTTCTACGCCGGCGGTCCTCTAGGGCTGGCAGACCGTCGCTGAGTACTCTGTGGATCAATGACTTCACCGTGTCAGACGGCATCCGGACAAACTCGGACAAGGCTCTGCGGCTAGCTCCCAGGAGGTAAAGCGCGAACGCGACGATGCGGGAGACAGCGGTCGCTCCCAGCACGCGGCTCGCCTTTTCCATGCGTACCTCCGACCGACGCTCGGACAGCTCGGGCAGTTTCTGGCAGTCCAACATGTCTGGCGTCCTCCGGTAAATCACCCACTTCCTCAAGCAGGATACTCAGAGTTCGCTAGATTGTCAACAAAGTAACGCCTACGGCATAGAGATAGCGGGGTGAGACCCGGGCCTTAGTCAAATGTTCAGGATTGCCAGAACTTGACTGCGATTCCTTGAGACGGACCCCTAGTCATCTGCTGCTGGCCTCCGATTCTTGACTCAAGCGTCAAGAAGGAGGCCATTGCAGATGTCTGGTGACACCTTCGCTGAGACGGGCAATTCCGCCGTCCGGCCCCCATGCGGACCGCACCACCCTCAGAGGTGGCGGCCCTGCCCACCCGCCAGCGTGTCGACGGCCCGCGGTGGTCTCCGTATGCTGCTCTTTGTACCGAACCGGTGACGGACGGGAGAGACGATGAGGCAACAGACAGCGAAAGACGTGATGAGCGAGACCGTGGTGACCGTCCGCGACGACCTCACCCTCTGGCAGGTGTCCGAGATCCTGGCCGAGCACAAGATCTCCGGAGCGCCGGTCGAGGACGACGAGGGTAGCCTGCTGGGGGTGGTCAGCGTCACCGACGTCAACCGCAGCGCCGCGGAGCCGCAGCTGAAGGCGCGCCAGATCATGACCCCGATCGCGGACACGGTCTCCGAGGAGACGACGGTGCCCGAGATCGCCCGGATCATGGTCGGCAACCACTATCACCGGGTGATCGTGACCCGCCGCGAGAAGCCGGTCGGCATCGTCAGCTCGATGGACCTGCTGAAGCTCGTCGCCGAGCTGTAGGGGCCGTCATCCGGGAACCAGCGTCATCTCCTGACGCTCGAACGAGCGCTCGGAGCCTGAGATAGGCCGAAAAGGAGTCTCGATCGCGCATTGAAACCGGCCTGCAACGTGAAATCGAGCTTCAAACGCGCATTGAAAGAGAGTTGCATCCCGTGTTTGAGCTTCAAACGCGTGTTGAAAGTGAGTTGCAACCCGTGATTGAAACTCGATCGCACGTTGTCAGACGACTGAAAGGCCCGATCGAAGCTCGATCGCTGGTTGAAACTCGCTTTCAACACGCATTTGAGTTTCAATCGCCCGATTTCGACGATTTCGACGATTTCGAGTCTGGAATTGAGCCCGGAGCGGCCTTGGGAGTCGCTACGGGACGCGAGCCTGGGATTCGATCGGGCATCGTCGGCGGTGCTCGTCGCGTGATCGAGCTTCAGAGGCTGGGCAACTACGGCATCGCCGGTCCTTGGAATCCTGTAGTCAGGCTGGTGGAGCCGACTCAGGCCGATAGCTCTAGATCGCGCCCCATAGCTCGGAGCTCGACCGTACACCGATCGCGGCGCCCGACTTCGGCGCCGTCCGGGTGGACGATTTCCGGCTGGTGCCGTTACTCAAAGCACTACAGATGCCGCGCGTCTCACTCCTGCTGGCCGACGATGTCGGGCTCGGCAAGACGATCGAGGCAGGGCTGATCTTGACCGAGATACTGCTTCGTCGAAGGGTCCGCCGGGTGCTGGTGATCTGT
>JAAENP010000136.1 GCA_024224155.1 bacterium | reverse complement strand
TCGCATCGCCAAACAGGCGGTCGACCGCGCCCTCGCTTTCTCCTACCGTGACCGGCGGCAGCGCAAGCGCCAGTTCCGGCGCCTGTGGATCGCCCGCATCAACGCCGCCGCGCGTGTCAATGGCCTGTCCTACAGCCGGTTCATGGACGGCTTGAAGAAGGCCGGCAGCCATCTCGACCGCAAGATGCTGGCCGATCTCGCCGTGCGCGAGCCGGAGGCCTTCGCCAAGCTCGCCTCGACCGCGACCGAAGCGCTCGAGGCCCATGGTCGACCGTCCGACTGAGCGCCCCGATCGGAGGAAGGTGATGACGACGGCCTGGCTACGGGACCTGGAGGAGAAGGTCCAGGAAGCTTCGGAGCGCCTGGGTGACCTCCAGGCGCGGAACGACAAACTCCAGAAACGGATCACCGAGCTCGAGGCACAGCTCGAAGCGGCGCCCGACGCCAAGGACGTGGCCGGCTGGACCGAGGAACGCGACGACATCCGCCAGCGGGTGGAAAAGCTCGTCGGTCACCTCGGCAAGCTGCTGGAGGACTGAATCTCTCGCCGCCTTGTGCTATAGTGACCGGGTGTCTAACTCTCTGACAGAGCAGAGTTTGCCAGATGAGGCCGGGGCCGCCGAGGCCGCTGCCTCCCAGGTCGACGGCGCCGAGGCCGCTCAAGCGAGCGAGTCACGGCATGCCGAGCCTTCGCAATCTGATCCGGACGGTCCGGAATCGGGCGCGGCAGCCCGTTCCGGATCTCGAGAGAAGCGGGATTCCAAGATGGCCTCGAAAGGCACCACCTCGATCGACGTGGAGATCTTCGGTTCCGTGTACCACGTACGAGGCGAACAGGACCCGGAATACCTGCGGAGGTTGGCCGACGTCGTCGACGGCAAGATGCGTGACATCAGCCGTCACGTCCCCGTGGTCGACAGCGGGAAAATCGCCATCCTGGCCGCGCTCAACCTGGCGGACGAGCTGCTTCAATGCAACAATCAGCAAGAAGGGGAACGGGTCGAAATGATGGAAAAAGTGGAGGAGTTGACCGGCAAGCTCACCGAAGCCTTGGATACCTGAACGTGCAACGCCGGGAGACGATATCGCTCGCACTGTAAAAACACCGAGTCATGCATCCCCTGTGTGGTTGGTGATGGATTACTGAGTACTCTAGAACCAACATTTTAGACTAGGGAGTCTAGATAC
>JAAENP010000135.1 GCA_024224155.1 bacterium | reverse complement strand
CCACCGGAGCGCTCCTATCCGGCTTCATCACCGACTCACAAGCCGCCGCCGACGAGACAATCAACCTCACCCAACGCGCCGCCGACATGGCATCAGTGTTCAACACGTCGGTACCGGACGCATTGAACGCAGTCCAGGCGGCAATTCGGGGCGAGTCCGAACCGATCCGCCGCTTCGGTGTCCTTCTCGATGACGCCAGTGTCCGCGCTCGAGCCGTCGAGCTCGGTCTCGCTGCGTCCACCAAAGAGGTCGGACTGCAAGAGAAGGCGATGGCCCGCCTCGACCTCATCTACGAGCAGACCGCCAAGACGCAGGGCGACTTCATCAACACCCGCGGCTCGATCGCCAACCAGCAGAAGACCCTCGGCGCCCAGCTCGAGGATACGAAGGCCAAGATCGGGGAAGCGCTCGCCCCCGCCATGCAATCCCTACTCGCGTTGAGCGCCGAACTGCTGCCTCTGTTCGAGGACTTCGGGGTACAGCTCGCCGGGGTGATCAGCAAGACCGAGGCCCTCGTCGGCCCCATCCGGTTCCTAGTCGATGCTCTGAATGATCTCCAGGGGCAGCAGCAGCTAGTCACAGAATCCGGCCGGGAAGTCGAT
>JAAENP010000134.1 GCA_024224155.1 bacterium | reverse complement strand
TGGCATCTTCGTCTCTGTACACGGATTCAGTGCTAACGTACTCGAAACAATCTTGCTAGGGAAAGCGATCAAGACCGTTTTTGTAGACGGCGAGGATCTCGTCTTGGTCTTGGAGGGTCAAGTCTCCTTTCGAGGCATGATCGACGCGAAGGTGAAGGCGGCGCAAACCAAAGGACGTGTCTATGTGCATCCTATCTCTGGCGCTAAGAAGCAGAACGTGGCATAATCGGGTAGCCGGGGGCATCTAGCCCCCGGCCCCCACACCACCCAGCATGCGGGTCCGCACTGGGCGGTTCACGATGATGGAGCACACGATAATCTCAAGCGTAGCCATGGGCTTTCATCCACAGATCGCGGACGCTGATCAGCCCCTGGCTTCGAAGCCATTTGTTCGTCATCCCGGTCTGGGTCGCCAAGGTCTTCGACAAGTGCCAGTAGCTTTTGCGACTGATCGCCGTGAAGATCGCTTGGCGGCGACTGGTCCCCAGAGCGAGCAAGTGGCGGACCTTCGTGCGTGCCCGGCGCCACTGTTTCCAGTAGCACATACGGATTCGCCTTCGGATCCACTTGTCGATTTCGGGAACAGGTCGGTAGTAGTCCGAAATGCCGTAGTAGTTCATCCAACCTCGAACGTACTGCGCGAGCTTGTAGAGTCGGTAGTCCATCGATACGCCCCAGCTGCGTCCGGTCAATCGCCGGACTCTGTGCTTGAACTTCTCGAAGGATTTGTCGGACCAACGCAGCTTGCTCCCTCGGAAAGTGAACCCGAGAAAGACCACTTCGTTGAGGCCGCAGACCCGACTCTTCGACTCGTTGACCTTCAGCCTCAGCTGGGAGGTCAAGTACCGAGTGATGCTGGCTTTGACCCGGTCGCCGGCTCTTCGGCTACGGACGACGATCAGAAGATCGTCGGCGTAGCGTGCGAATCGGTGCCCGCGCCGTTCCAGCTCTCGGTCGAGGTCGTCCAACAGGATGTTGGCGAGCAGCGGAGAAAGCGGCGAGCCTTGAGAGGCTCCTCTCTCCGTCGCATGGATGTGGTCCCCAATCCGAACGCCGGCGCGCAGGAAGCGCCCGATGAGAGCCAGCAGACGCCGGTCTCTCACCTTGCGGGCGACGCGAGCCATGAGCACGTCGTGCGAGATCTCGTCGAAACACTTCTCGAGATCCAAATCCACGACGACTCGGTAGCCCTCGCCGGCGAAGCGCTGAACCTGCCGAACAGCTCCGTGCGCACTGCGTCCGGGACGAAAGCCGAAGCTCGACTCGGAGAACCCCGGGTCGAAGATCGGCGTGAGGACCTGCTGGATGGCTTGCGCGATCGGCGATCGAGAACGGTCGGTATCCCGAGCAGGCGAACCCCTCGGCCCATGGGCTTCGGGATCTCCACCCGCCGCACAGGTTGCGGCTGGTAGCTGCCGTCCAGCAAGGCTTGACGGATGGCGGGCCAGTGCTCCCGCGCGAAGGCCACAAAGTCGTCGACGGTCATGCCGTCCACGCCCGGGGCACCCCGGTTGGCCTTCACCTGTTCCCAGGCACGGCGCAGGTTGTTCCGGTCCATCACCCGTCGCATCAGACTCCCGTGCAAGGCTGGCTGCGTGGACGCACGCCGCATCCCGGCTCCTCCGGGCGGACTCATCACCGAATGCGAGCTCTCCACGACTCCTCCTTGTCTCATCGTGTTCTGGCCTTCAGCACCCGGCCCCGGTGGGGTAAGATGCCTACTATGCCGTCTGCTGACTTCTGCTCGATCACGCCAGGGGTTGCCCCCAGTCGCGC
>JAAENP010000133.1 GCA_024224155.1 bacterium | reverse complement strand
CGATTCCGAGAAGTACCGCCTGATCGGCGGACCGCCCTCCAGGACGATCTCTTCGGGTTTCAGAAGTCCGACTCCCGGCCGCCGGACCTCGTACCGCTCTGCTTCAATGACCTGGGGTAAGCCCATCAGCCGAGTGAGGTCTCCCGTGTGTTTCCGAACGCCGGCCAGAGCCAGGGCATCGGTCCGCCAAAGGCCGGGTCGAGCCGCGTCTACCAGCTCTCGAGCCACCAGCGACGCGCCGTACGAGTTGATGTGGCTGTCGTTCGAGAAGAAGAGGGGCCTTTGCTCTCTCTGCTTCGCGTCCTCAAGCAACGACCAGAGGTCCAGGTATCCGGCGACGGCATCGGCATCCAAAAGACCCCTCAACTCCTCGCGCTTTCGCAGCGCACATTCGCCGAATCGGCCGATTGTCTGCGTCGTGTATTCTGGATAGATAGCGTTCTTGCTCGGTACGATGAGAAAGTGAAAGTCGCGGCCGGCACCACGGAGCGTAGCTCCCAGACGCTCGAGGCGCGCCAGAATCTCCGGAATCGGCGTGTCGACGATGCAGGGACGTCGTAGGTCCGAATCGAAGAAGAGCCAACCCCCCCGGCCGAGGTGAACCTCGGAATCGGGACTGTCGCCGAAGAGCCTCAGGTCGATCCACGAGTCGGCTGCGACGGCTTGCCGCCGTAGCGGCAGATGGTCGGTGAGGTAGCTG
>JAAENP010000132.1 GCA_024224155.1 bacterium | reverse complement strand
GGACCATCCCCGGATTGCGCGAGACACCGCCGGTGAAGGTCAGCTCGTCCTCGATTCCGACCCGCCGCAGCAGGCCGGCCGAGCGGGCCGCGATCGAGGTGTGGACCCCCCAGAGAATGTCCTCGATCTTCTTGCCTTTGCCGAGCCAGGAAAGAACCTCCGATTCGGCAAAGACCGTGCAGGTGGTGCTGATCCGCACCGGTCTTTCCGACTCGAGCGCGGTCGGTCCGAGCTCGTCGAGCGGGATGTCGAGGGCGGCCGCGGCGGCACCCAGGAACCTGCCGGTGCCGGCGGCGCATTTGTCGTTCATGCAGAAGTCGAGGATCTCGCCGTTGTCGTTGACCCGAATCGCCTTGGTGTCCTGACCTCCCATGTCGACCACCGTTCGGGTTCCCGGGAAGAGGTGCGCCGCACCCCGCCCATGGCAGCTGATCTCGGTGACCTGGGCGTTGCCGAAGGTCACCCGGTAGCGGCCGTAGCCGGTGCCGATGATCCACTCGACCTGACGCTCCTCGACGCCGCTGGCTTCGAGAGCCACGGCGTAGGCATTTTCGGCCGCCTGGAGGACGTTGGCGCCGGTATCGGTCAGGGAGCGGCCGACCACGATCCTCCGTTCGTCGATGATCACCGCCTTGGTCTGCGTCGATCCGACGTCGACGCCGGCTGCATGCGCCATCAGGTCACCTCCTCGCCGGCCGTCGATTGCTGTTCACGGCTGATCAGCCCTTCGAAGAAGGCGTCCACCCGGTTCTTGATCTGTGCTTCTGAGACCACCCGCCGGTCCATCATGTCCGATTCGATGAACAGGCTCGGGATTCCACATTCCTCCATCAGGGCCCGGCGGCTGTCCGCGAGCCCGGTGGACACCGTGCGGCAGCTCTTGATCGGGTGGAAGACCACGCCGTCGATCCCGAATTCGTCGATCATGTCGCGCACCACCGCGTGTTGGTGGAACATGCTGTCCATCGCGTCGCGCACACTCAGCAGGAAGCCCTCCGCGAGGCTCTCGATCGGCCGTGCGAGGTCGTATTGGAATCCGCGGTTGGTGCCGCCCGAGGCGAACCACAGGTAGGTGGAATTGACAAAAGCTCCCCCCCACTCGGTGAAGAGCTCGTTGAAGCGCCGGAAGATCGGGTAACAGGGTACGCCGACGAAGAACAGGCGATGCTTCTCCTCGCTCAGGGTGCCGATGCCGTGGGCCGCCTTGTACTCCATTTCCTCGACCAGCTCGGCGAAGTATCGGGCTCCCGCCGCGGTGGCGCGGAGCCCGTTGGCGACCCCCAGGTAGATGGTGCCGTCGGTCAGAGCGTTGAAAACCGAAGGATGGCTGCGGTTGAGCTCCAACACGCGAGCCCAACCGCTGCTCATCTCGTTGGCCCATGCCAGGTTCTGGCGCAGCTTGTCGACGTCGAGCTTGCTGCCGGTGAGCTCCTCGCACAGCGCGATCAGCTCGCGGATCTGGGCCTCGACATAGCGCCGGTCGATTTCGAAGCGGCGCTCGCCGGGGCGGCTGTGGCCGTGCGCCATGCGGTTGCCGGGCACGTCGAGGGTGAAGATCGGGATGCGGTACATCCGCTCCCAGATCTCCGCCCACTTGATGTAGGTGTTGCAGGCATTGGTATAGACCGCGAGCATGGGCTTGGGAATGCGGCCCATCGGATGCTCCCCGCCGCGCAGCTGGACCGCGACGTCGGCCTTGACGTAGCCGCAGATGTCGGGCGAGTAGCCGTAGTCCTCGGCTTCGTCGAGATACTCGTGGGCGACCCGCCGGACGGCGGTTTGAAGAGAGTTGATCTCGGGGAATACGACCGGCATGTCGAAGGTTTTGAGCACCTCGTTGAGGCTGCCCATGACGAAGACGTAGGCAGCCCTTTCGCCGCGCCTGGCGGTGGCGTCGAGCGATTCGAACCAGTCGCGGAAGAGATCGGCTCCGTTCTGGTTGGCACGACCCAGGAGGGCGTCAGCTGCGGGAATGCCGGCGGAGCTCTGAGCGTTCTCGACCATCGTGATCCTCCCAGCTCACCCGAAGAGCAGGTTTTCGACGAAGGTCTCGACCTGCAGCTCCAGTTGATTGAAACTGGTCATGTTCTCTTCGAACTCGTTGACGAAGTAGGGCAGACGCTTCTCGTCGAGGGCCTGAATGTAGGCGACCTGTTCCTCGAGCCCGGGCTCGCACATCTTGGCGGCGCCGATGATCGCGGCTTCGGCCCGCGATCGCTCGATGCGCTCGAGCAGCATCTTCTCTTTGGGTTTGCGGTTGTCGTGCTGGACCGGGCTGTAGCTGGAGCTCTCGACGTAGGCGTGGGCGAGGTTGTGCAGGGGATCGCCGTCACCCGCGACGTCCTCGACGATCCAGCGCAGACCGATCAACAGGTCGTCGTCGACGATGTAGCAGGAGCGCCCGACCATGCGG
>JAAENP010000131.1 GCA_024224155.1 bacterium | reverse complement strand
TAGGTAGTAGTAGCAGGTAGAAGAAGTAGAAGTTAGCCGGGAGACCGACGGGGACCGGGGTGGGGAAGGGGAAGCCGACATCGGACACAGGGGACCGGGCCACGACGGGACCGACAGAGCTTCCCGCGGAGCTTCCTCTTCGCGCCGCCGCTGCTGCTATCGTTGTCGTCGCGTCGTCGCCTCGTCGCGTTTTCCCTTTTTCGCTACCAGACGGCGAGTCGCGCGGCCAACTCCTCATGAGATGGGACGTCGGACTCGCGTGGCAGCGCCGGCCGCGACATGAAATCCATGTGCTCTCCCCGACTCGCGCCCTCTCGCGGGTACGAGACCGCCCAGAGCTTGAGCACGCGGATGATGAAGTCCTCGTCCTCCGGGCTGGGCCCCCTGCAGCTTCGCTCGCGCATGCACGGCAGAGGCGCCCCACCGGGACGTCCGGGCTCCGGCGTGTGCGGGCAGCGGATGATCCACCCGCCGAAGTCCTCGGCCTCGCGAGGGCGCCGACGGAGGAAACGAAAGGGGCCCCACCAGAAGCCATCAGGCATTAGCACTCGAGCGACGGCTTCTGGGCGGCGCGCCCTCTTGCTGGCCGGCGCCTCCTGCGGGACCGCGGCGCCAGCTGCCAGCGGGGACACGCCACCGGCTGGACCAGTGCTGCTGCTGCTCGCCGCTGCGGGCAATGCGGGCGTCAGCTCGGCAGCAGGCCTTTTCTCCGCGTGGTGGCCGGGGGCTCTGCGGACGAAGGCAGACAGGGGCCGCCTGGTCGCCTGCTCTTTCAAGCGGCGCTGCTTGCTTTGCACGGCTTTGGTGAGGTCGAAGTACTCCTCCTTGTCGTCGACGTTGTCCAAGACCTCCTCGGCCAAGTCGTCCACCAACTCCTCCGCCTGCGGGAGAGAGGAGGAGTACGGCACGTCGCGGCACGACGCGGACCAACTTGGAACGAAGAGACAGCAAGACGGACAGGCGCAGCCCCGCCTCCAGCGCCTTCCGCTGCGCGTTGCTCAAGTGATCGACGGCGGCCGCGATGAAGGCGGCGACCGTCTCCGGCGGCCCAGCGTGCAGATAGCGGCAAAGGGCCTGGGCAAGACCACATGGTTGTTACATTGTTGTGCGGTGCGTGCGCTTATGTCGCTCGCGCGTCCGTCCCGCTGTCTTGCGCCATACGTCGAAGCACGCGCAATATGCACCACAGGCGGCGCCTCCAGCAGCTCTGCCTTTGAGGCTTGCCTGCGGACGTCGACGGCAAGCCGGTCCGCAAGCTTGCGCAGCAGGGCCGCCGTGAGGACGCCGTGGCGAAGCCCGTAGAGCACCATGTCCATCGAGGCCGCCGAGGCACGCAGCAGCAAGCGTCGCTGCCCCTGGCCCCCGCCAACCGCCGCTGCGCACGGGATGACGTCCCACTGCGTCACCCGCCAGCAGTAAATGAGCGTGCACCCGTTCACCACCTGAAAGACGCCTCGAGTCGACGCGTGTCTCTCCCAGTCCCTCTTCTCTGTCCCTCCGTGTCAGGATCCCGGCCCTGTTCCCGTCGACGTCTCTGTCGACGTTCCTCAGTCCAGTCCCGTTCCGTCGTCCGTCCCCGCACGTCCGGCAACGTCCGTCTCGCTCAGCCTTCATCTTCGCCACCTGCGGGGACGGCGCCGCCGGCAGGCATGGCCGCGAG
>JAAENP010000130.1 GCA_024224155.1 bacterium | reverse complement strand
GCATGCCGGGGCAGAGCATTGAGATTGCGAACCGTGGTCACGCCCTCCGCCAGAAAGAGCCGCATGAAGTCCGGGCTGCGATCCAGATTGAGATGCGCGTGCATGTCGGCGAGGCCTGGCATCAGAAATGCGCTCCCGCCGTCGATGATCTTCGCGCCGGTCGGAATAACGATCTCGCCAGCCGGCCCCACCGCTGCGATGAGCTCACCCTTCACGACTACTGTGTGGTTCGGCCGCACCCGCTCGGTATCCATCGGGATGACGCTCACATTGACGAATGCGGTGGCAACAGCATCTTGGGCCGTGGCGGGCGCACCAAACAACATGATCCCAACAAGAGCTGCAGGAACCAGCGCCGGTGACCGGCGTGGGGATAGGGGCGGCTTCCACCGGAAGATCGTCATTCACCTACCTTCGAACCGCTCTATTCTGACGTGCTCGCCGAGAGGATTCCAAGAATCTCCCTTTAAGGCAGCCTTGATCTGCTGACAACGGCTCGGGACTTTCTCGCGGGAAAGTCCCGCTGCCGCCAAGCGAGTTCCAAGTGACTCCCGTTAGGGCACCCTAACGGGACCCCAGTGACCTGCGTGGGTACCCTAACGGGAGAGATTTGGAACACCGCTCGACCCGAGCTCTATCTCCACGCTGCGCGGACATTCGAGCGGAGAGTTCACATCATGCTCGCCCACACGTCTGAGGTGTCGGCAAGGGTGACGCGCTCCCCGACGCGGAGGGCGGCGAGCTCGATGGGGAGATAGGTGGCGCCATCCCACCGGAGGAACAGCAGGCCACGATCATCAAGGGGTCGGTCGAGCTCAAAGCGCACGGCAGCGACGTCCTTCCCGCTGGACGTTATGTCGACAACGGTGGCCTTCACCAGACCCTTGTCGTAGACGGTGCCGGGCTCGGGAATGCCCGGCGGGCGGAACATCCTGGCGAAGGTGTTGGTCAGCCAACCCTCCCGATCGGTGCTGATGACGAAGCTTCGGTCGTCGGAGCGCTCGACGCTGACGATGCCGTTGAGGGCCGAGAGAACACGCACGTCCGTCGCCCGACCTACGTAGAAATCGATGATCGGGGGTGGGTAGAACACATAGAAGAAGCCCGGAGCGTTAAGCAGCAGCACGTGCTCGGGCTGCCGCTCCTGAATGTGAGGCACCGCAGTTGCCACGTTCTCGCGCACGTGCTCTAAACTGGGCATGTACATAAACGGATAGGCGGCCGACAGGATGATGCCGGGCACCAGGACGGCTACGAGCACTATCCAGCCGACGGTACGGGTCAGGCCGGGGGCCGGCGACGCTTCGGAGGCGACCCGGCGGGCTATGGGGCCGATCTCGCCAAGGAGCATGGCGAGCAGGATGCTCGATCCGATGGCCGGGAGGTAGAGCGCTCGCTCGCTGGCACCGGCGCTCATCTGGGGGATCAGGGCCAAGAAGAAGACGGCAAGCGCCCAGAGCGCAACCGCGCTGCGGCGCATCCACCAGAGGCCGGTGATGAAGACCGCAAACAGGAGAGCGCCGGCCACCGCCAGAAGGGGAATCGTGCCCGGCATGAACATGGCAAGGCTGGGCGGCACGGGCGACAGAGCCGCCAGCCACATGACCGGCACGTGCCTCGTGAGTTGAACCAGGAACCGGCCGGGATCAACCAACGGGTCGATGTAGACGCCGCTGCTCATCCCGCCGAAACCGAGGACCTTGAAAGCCACCAGGTAGGCGACGAGGACGACGAGAGCCGGGATCCAGGACAGCCGATCGCCGAGGAATCCTACTGCTCGAGCACGAAGCGAAGCGGCAGCCGTGGCCGAGCACTCTTCCTCACGCCCTCGGGGCACGAGCAGCGTCATGAGCACCAGGAGAAAAGGTGCGACGACAGCGCTCTCCTTCGAAAGCAACGCCAACAGCAGCGCAGCGACCGAGACGGCCAGCTGCCGAGGAGCTCTCTTTTCCAGCCAAGCGGCGTGAGCCGTCAGCGCAATCATGACGAACAGCGAGCAGATGAGGTCGGTCAAAGTCGCGATCCAGCCCACCGTCATGCTGTGGTCTTCACAGGCGAGGAAGAACACGCCGGTCAGAAGCCCCAACAGCGGGCGGCCGGTCAGCCGTCGCACGAGAAGGAAGAGGATCGCCGCTATCAAGCCGTGGATGACAACGGAGAGCAGATGCAGCGGGAGAGCCCGCTCACCAAACAAGCGGATCGAGCCCTCGAAAACCAGCGAGGGCACCGGGCGCCAGAAAACCCCCAGATCACCGCCCTCGAACCACCATATGCCGGAGATTGCCGAGACCTCCTCGACCGACCAGAGGCCCAGCCAGCGCGAGAAGGGCAGTGGATCCTCTCTCAAGGCGTTGAGGAAGAAGAACTCGTCGGCCTGGAAACCGCCAAGCAGATAGAACCAGTTGAGGCCGAAAGAGACGAGGATGAAGCAGAGCACGAGCAGAGCCTCACGCCTCAGCCACGGGATCCGCTCTCTCGGCCGTGCTGGATTCGTCATGGAGACCCCTCCCGTAGCCTACGCTCAGGGAACTGCGGAGCCTACTACCCTGGAGGGTGGCGGGGACCCTTCCCCCGACGACTAAGGTCGCCGTTCCTGGCGTTTTGCCCTGAAACGGCGGCAAGGCGGGGCTGTGTAGCCGCCCATCCCAATGCTGGACTAAACTAGTCACCTTGAGTGGGCCCCGCGAGATCGAGCGGCGCTTCGCATCCCCGTCGGGGAACACGCATGTCGAAACGAGGTCGATTCCCTCTTGTGGCTTTGATCGTGGTGACGGGGAGCTGTGCCCCGCCCACGGCGGACGAGTCCAGCAAAGGTCCGCAAAGCGTCGGGAGAGAACCACTGCCGATCGCCGCGCTCGAGCGCTCCATCCCGGAGATCATGAACAAGGCTGGAGTCCCAGGGGTCTCGAGCGCGATCCTCGGGGAGGGCAAAGTGGCGTGGGTAGGCTCTTTCGGGGTACGGAGCACCGCCTCAGGGGAGACGGCGGACAGCGAGACCGTCTTCGCCGCCGCCTCGCTCAGCAAACCGCTCTTCGCCTATCTGGTCATGCTGCTGGCGCAGGAGGGCACGCTGGAGCTCGATCGACCTTTCGAGGACTATCTCGGCCGACCGATCGGCGAACATCCCCGCTACGCCGACCTGGCGGGCGACGAGCGCACCGGCCTCATCACCGCGCGGCATGCCCTCAGCCACACCATCGGATTCCCCAACTGGCGTTTTCTCACGGATGACGGCAAGCTTGGGTTCCTGGTCGATCCGGGGACGCGCTTCAACTACTCGGGGGAGGGCATCGCCCTGCTGCAGAAGGTGGTCGAGAAGGTCACGGGCCGTGGACTGGAGGAGCTGGCGCGCGACAAGGTGTTCAGTCCTCTCGGCATGTCGCGTACCAGCTACGTCTGGCAGGCGGAGTTCGAGGACAACCACGCGGTTCCCCATGACGAGTTCGAGCGCCCGAAAAGGCTCAACCGCCGCCGCGAAGCCGATGCCGCAGGCTCCATGATGACCACTGCCGGCGACTACGCCCGATTCCTTGCCGGCCTATTGCGTGCGGAGGGGGCGCGGCGGGAGACCGTGGAAGCCATGCTGACCCCTCAGGTGATGATCAATTCGCAGCAGATGTTCGGGCCGCGATCGTGGCAGCAGACGACAGCGAACGAACCGATCGCCCTGGCCTGGGGGCTCGGCTGGGGTCGCTTCGATACCGGGCGCGGCCGCGCCTTCTTCCACACCGGTCACGATTTCGGTTGGCAGAACTACACCGTGACCCATGCCGACGAGGGTGTCGGCGTCGTCTTTCTCAGCAACAGCGACAATTTCGAGAGTATCGCCCGCGAGATGGTGGCCGCCGCCCTCGGCGACGAGCTTTCGCCGTTCGAGTGGCTGGGCTACCCCGTCTTTGACCCATCACGGAGGCGCGAGCCGCCTCCCGACCCTATAGCGATCGAGCTCGACAACGCTACGCTGGAGCGCTACGTGGGAGAGTACGCCTTCCAAGGCGACCGGCGGATCAAGGTCCGCCGGATTGACGACGGGCTGTGGATCTCGGAGGGCGACGAGGACCCGAGCGAGATGCTCGCGGAATCGGAGACCGACTTCTTCATCATCGGCGAGGACATGCGCTTCCATTTCGAAGTGACCGACAGCGGTACGGTGGACCGGCTGCTGATACTCGTCGAAGGGCTGCAGCTCCCCGCGGAACGACTCCCGACGCCGGGAGAGAACTGACATCGCTCGGGTCGCAAGTCCTGGCTGCGACGGCCACGCTGCGGGCGTCGGTTACACGATCGCCCATAAGCACCAGCTCTGGTGGTCGCCTCAAGACCCCGAGCAGCGCCCGCTCTGGAACTCGGTCGTCGTTCTGAGCACCGAGTTCTACGACGAGCTCGTCGCCCACGCCGTACCGATCGACCTTCGAGCCTTCAAGGCGCTCAAGGGTTCGCCGCTCGCCCTCGAATCTACTCGTGGCTCACCTACCGCATGAGCTATCTGCGGAGGCCATGCCTCATTCCCTGGAAGGCACTTCAGACCCAATTCGGTGCCGACTACGGTCGGCTCCGGGACTTCAAGAGGAAGTTCCTCAGGCACGTGGCCGACGTCCTCCGCGTCTACCCCGCCGTCCGCATTACCGATGAGGCCCCGGGCCTCCTGCTCAAGGCCTCGGCACCGCACATTGCGAAAGTCGGCCGCGCGGCAGGATCAAGGCGATCAGCGAGCTGAATGCAGAGCGAGTTCCGCAGAGCGCCCTAGCGAGGTGGCCGTCAGCGCCAAACCGTTCTGCGGATGATAATTGTAGAGATACTGGGCGCCTCCGTTGTAGAACTCACCGTGGTGGGCGCCTGGCTTCTCCCGGTCCATGACTACAAGGTCGCCACCGTCCCATCCACCACCCGCGCCAGGGAGCCAACCGGGAAGTTCAACGTCTACAATACGGCTCACGACATCTACTGAGGCAGGACAGATCCCGGGTCGGGTTTCACCACGGGGTGAGTCCCGGCCCGGGACAGGGCGACAGTTTAATCCCCTCCCCGGCGATTGATAAACAGCTGGGTCCTGACCTCGTACGAGAGTCCGCCAAGTGCCACTCCGCGGCCACCTCACAGCCCAAGGCCCCGCAGCGCGGGAGAGCGATGTCCTACCCCGCCACTTCCTGCAAACCTGCAAACCCGCCACCGTCTCCGGAAAAGGCCTAAACCACCCTCAACGCGCCGCCACCGAGGCTGC